>JBGMQW010000116.1:5089-11426 GCA_048060815.1 Thiohalomonadales bacterium
TAATGCCTGTGTAGCTTGTGTTATACTGCTATTTAATTCAGGGTATTCTGGTGAAAGCGCGTGCAAGTTTGCAGTCGCCAGACTTGGCGAGTTGGTATCGGGTACTGCTGCGGATATCGCAGCTTTTAGATGAAGTTTTTCACGGTACATAATTTATTATTCTTTTCGTAACCCGCTTAACACAAGTGCATGACAAAATATGAAATAATGTTTTGTTATTTTCCGATATTTTACGTCAATTTACGGCATAAGAAAATACTAAATCTTAATCGATTGCAGGATGAAATGGTTCAATTTACCATAATTCTCTATTGACCACTTAACTTATTGAATTTACTTTTTTATGGGGTAAACCACGTCCGGTAAAGTTAAATAAGGCACGTAACAGTAAGTCATTGTTAACTGCAACTTTACTTGCCGCAATCGTCATTTTAACACTACGACGGGTAATTTTGACTTGATTACTATTACTAAACTGTTTATTTTGATGAATTTTACGTAATGTCAGCTCGGCCATACCAATAGCCCAGAAACAAAAATTACGGATACCGAGCTCTTTTCGTGGAATTAACAAGGTATATTCCAACGCTTGCTGTAAACAATTAAAGCCAGTAGTGATTAATTCTTCCAGCCCTTGTTCAAACCCCGGATCTTGAATCCCAGGCTTTAAATTAGCCAAATCAAAACCATGTCGAGTAAACACATCTTGCGGTAACCAACATGCGCCACGTTGATGGTCGTCCCAGATATCTTTTAAAATATTGGTCATTTGTAGACCTTGTCCAAATGCCACTGCAAGTTTAATGAGTTTGTCATAATGGATATTGATTTCGGGCGAATAAGCACAAAACAGCTTACATAACATTTCACCTACTACGCCGGCCACGTAATAACAATATTTTTCCATTTCCTCGAGTGTTTCCAGGCCTTTGCTGGTATCGATTTCCTGATAATAAATCATACCTTCAGCCATAGTTGCAACACAGGTCGACAGTGCTTCACGTTGTACAGCATTAAAGCTGTGGGTAATTCGAATCACTTGCGGGGTAAGACTTATTAATTCGTGTTCGGCGGGTATCGTCGCGTCAGATAATAATGGTGCAAGTTGGCTCGCAAAGTTTTGCACATTACCGCCACCAGAGACCAGTTCTACGAATTGATCGGCAAAATGGCGTTTTTGATCAGCGTTTAATGCAGGATCATCTTCGATAGTATCAATAATTCTGCACAACAAATAACCATTGGAGACGGTTTGACTCAATTCATTCGGTAACTGCGGAATGGTAAGGGCAAAGGTGCGTGAGACCCCTTGCAGTAAATAATCCTGCAAACTGCTGCTACTGTCAGATTCAGGTAATGTTGTGATTTCCGATTGTGCCAACATAGTTTAAATTGTCATGTTTTGAATTAGTGTCTTCGGTTTTATGATATTCTGAGCAGGCTAACAGTGCCTGACTATCGAGGTCAATAAATTCGTCGTATTTCGTAATTATACCATTTTACACTATTTTATCGCATTGTTAGCAATAGATGACAGGACTTTTATTTGAATACTGAAAACCGCATTAGTAACTATCTGGATAAATGGATAGTGTTTGTGATGTCTCATGCGTTATGGGTGGTATTGTTTTTTGTAGTGCTCGCAATTTCATCAATCTATTATACCGTGACACACATTGGTATTAATACTAAAACTGATGACATGCTGAGTAAGGATTTGCCTTACCGCCAGATACGAAAAGATTATTTTAAATCATTTCCCTATCATAGCAAAATTATTGTACTGGTTATCAGTGGCCACTCAACTTTAGAGCTACAAAAATCTTCACGTGAATTAGCAGACAAATTACGGCAACAAGACACATTTTTTAAAAAGGTCTATATTCCGGGTAATGATCCTTATTTTTTTTCACGGCAATTATTATATCTTGAAAACAACAACTTTCAGAATTTTGAACAAGATTTAAATTCATCAAAACCTTTTTTGACTCAATTAATAAAAGCACCCGATACCAGTAGTTTAATATCAAATTTAGCACAAGCTAATAATTCCAGTAATACCATTATTAATTCGATACTTGAACAAACCATCCATGTTATCGATGCACAACAAAGTGATCAAACACCAGCAGTAAACTGGAACTTGGTATTTTCAGCGAATGTTACGAATGTTAATAGTGTTGGTAAACAAACAAATATAGTCAAACAATTCATACTAATTGAACCCACCGATAAATACCGGGAAGTTCTGGCGGCCGGTAATGCCTTAAAACTAATTCGAAAAACAGCTCGTCAATTAAATATCGATCAGCAACTGGATTTTGAATTACGTATTACCGGTTTGTTGGCCATGTCCTATGAGGAATTAAACAGTGTTAGCAAAGGAATGGGTTTTGCTGGAATAATGGCATTATTACTGGTTGTGTTATTGTTGTGGTTTGGAAGTCGTTCGTTCAAAATTTTACTTTTCTCGTTAATTACTTTACTAATAGGTTTAAGCTTAACTGCAGGGTTTGCAGCACTTAGTATCGGTAGTCTAAATTTAATCTCGGTTGCATTTGCAGTTTTGTATATTGGTTTGGGTATTGATTTTTCAATTCATCTTTGTCTACGCTATCAGGAATTATTGCATCAAAAAAATACATCGGACCAGGCTTTGCGTACCACAACGCGTGATGTTGGTAGCTCGTTAGTCATTTGTGCAGTCTCGACAGCAATCGGATTTTATGCTTTTATACCGACAAATTTCGTTGGTTTGTCTGAGCTCGGTACTATTTCCGGTACCGGAATGTTTATTAGCCTGATTGTCAGTTTAAGTTTATTACCGGCATTATTTAAATTATCACCACTCGCTATTAATTCAAGTGACTCGACTAATAAAACACGATTAATTAGCCAGGCAGCCTGGTTGTATTTATCTTCTGTATTACAAAAGTACCAACGATTGATTATGTTGATTCTGGTGGTAGTCACAACAGGGTCAGTATTTGTTGCTACAGAATCTTATTTTGACTACGACTTGTTAAACATGCGTGATCAGTCCAGTGAATCGGTAGCTACTTTTCGTGAGTTGGTTAAAAACAAAGAAAATTCACCATTACATTTATCAGTAATCGTTAATGATCTACAACTATTACAAAAACTGCAACAGCAATTATCAGAGCTATCTACTGTTAAAAAAGTTTCATCGATAATTAATTATATTCCAGACAATCAACAACAACGGTTATCGCAATTAAAACTTTTACAACAATCCATGTCAGCAGTATTACACTCTAGAGCAGGTTCAACTAAAGCAAGCACGCTATTCAGCTTGCAACAAAGTTTGGATAAGCTCGATAAAACCCGTAATTCGAAACTTTATCGATCATTGTCAGAACTAATTTTAAAGCTTAACAAGCTCGATAGTTTGCAACGTAAAAAAGTTTTATTAAAACTGGATGAATCTATATTAGGCTCATTTCCTGGTTCCTTGTTATATCTACAAAAAACCTTAAGTCCCAATAAAGTCACGCTGGAAAACTTGCCAGCCGATGATCGTCGACACTGGATTAGCACAATCACCCAGCGTTATTTGTTGCAAGTGTATCCAAAGAATTCGATTTACGATGTAAAACAATTACGTGAATTTGTGAATCAGGTATCAACAATTGCGCCGAATGTTACCGACACACCGGCTATTACCCTGGCCGCTGGTGATGTGGCAGTATCTGCTTTTAAACAAGCGTTATTAACCGCTTTGGTGTTAATAACATTATTATTACTATTTATTTATAAAAATATTATAGATACGTTTCTGGTGCTGTCACCGTTGTTATTGGCCGCTTTATTCACAACAGCCGTGGCAGTATTGTTGAATATCCCATTTAATTTTTCCAATATAATTGCAATTCCATTATTATTCGGTATTGGTGTTGATAATGGTATTCATATGATTAGTCGAAGTCGAAGCGGGGTATCCAATCATTTTCATTTATTGCACACCAGTACCACCCGTGCGGTAGTACTAAGTGCATTTACCACAATTGCAAGTTTTGGTAACCTGGGTTATTCGTCTCATCCCGGCACAGCAAGCATGGGGCAACTGCTAACTATTGGGGTAGTGTTAACATTATTTAGTACATTGCTGATTTTACCTGTTCTTTTAGCAAACTTTAAAAAAAATTAATTTAGCTAAACGAATATGTTGCAATAGACATATTTGAGCAGATAAAATGGGTGTAGTTGTTTCGCTCCAGTGAAAAAAAGTGAGAAACAAAATTAGGATTTTTAAAACACGATGTCTCGAAATATAGTATTAAAATATTGTTTTGTTTTAAGCTTTTTGTTCAGCAATATTTTTCTGGCCTCCTGTGCTAGTTATTCATATAACCCGGTAGGTGATAATCAACAAGATTTTAATTTGCAGCCATTATCACAGAAAATGCGGTCATATTATGATTATCCCCGGGAAATAGTCGCCATCAAAAATAATACAGATCCGGTCGATCCCGATCTTTCGTACACCGTTCGTCATCTTAAGTACCCGTCAATTTCCGATAATGGTCAAAAAGATAACCTGGTTCGTGGTACTTTTTATAAAAGTAAATCTAAAGAAAAAAAACCACTGATCATCATTTTACCGCTGTGGGGAAGTTATACCTATCCGGTTGATGAAACGACTGAGGATCTGATAAAGGATGGTAATGACCGTCATGTCCTATTATTCAAGGGTAAAAATTTTATGCTCGACTGGAAATCAGCTGGTGAGGCACTTACTCCTGAAGAATTTGACATTGCTACTACTAAAATGGCAAATCGATTTAAAACACACGTTACCGACTTAAGACGATTTATAGATTGGGCAGAAACCCAGCCAACAATTGATATGAGTCGTATCGCAATTATAGGTTTTAGTCATAGTGCACTCGTTGCCAGCGTCGCGTCCGCAGTCGATCCGCGAATACACACCACTATCACGGTAATGGGGGGTACCAATATTCATCAGATTCTGGCTAATTGCTCACTGGAGCGAACCGATACCTTGAAAAAAATAATTACAGAACGATTCGGGTGGAGCAAAGAACGTTACCAACAGGAATTAAAAAAAAATATGAAGCAGCTTAGTCTGGTTAACTTGCAACACCGGATAAACCCGAAAAATACCCTTATTATTGAATCTGCTTATGATGATTGCATACCGCAAACAGCACGTGATGATTTGTGGAAATACTCAGGTTATCCTGATAAATTCAGTTATGCATATGGACACAAAACAGCCTTTTTATCCATGACCATCTTAGGTGGATACTCTTTACGCCACAAAATATATAACTTTTTAGATAAGCAATTGTAAACACTAATATTTTCTAGCAATGAAAATAATTCTGGAAATTGCTAAATTTTAATAATATACAAATAGTATTTCCTGATACCCGCTTAATCCTTTACAATTCATTTTCAGCTTATAAATTTCAAAGGAAATAATCATGCAAAACAACTTCGCACTGGCCGAACATGTTGAAGCAGTTCCTGACTTTCCTAAACAGGGTATACTGTTTCGCGATATTTCACCGCTACTTAAACATCATTTTACTGAAACCATTGATGCCTTGAGTGATCTGTTTACTGAACAGGAATGGCAAAATTTTGATCTAATCGCAGGCATTGATTCACGTGGTTTTATATTCGCCTCGGCTCTTGCATATAAACATCAAAAAGGATTTCTGAAAGTCCGAAAAGCCGGGAAACTACCTAATGTTCATGCTTCGGTGGATTACGGCCTGGAATATGGTATCGATAGTCTGGAAATGCAAAAAGGTGATGGTTCAAATGTATTGTTATTCGATGATTTAATTGCAACAGGTGGGTCAATGGGCGCTGCAGCTGAATTATGTGAAAAAGTAGGTTATAAAGTGTCTGCAATGGCTTGCCTGGTCGATCTAAAAGCCTTAAACAGTTTCCTTTGGAAAAATAAACCAGTTCGATCATTGATTCAATATCATGACTGATACACTTAATCTTATTAAAATTACAAGAAATTATTTTATTCAAATAACTTCAATTTCTTTTCTATTATTAACGGCATGTTCAGCTGCTGAGGATGAGAATAAAAATAAAATAACGTGTAAAGAACCACGTCCACAAATTTGTACCCGTGAATATAATCCTGTTTGTGCAACATTACAGGATGGTAGTGAAAAAACCTATGCAACAGGATGTACGGCATGTGCAGAAAAAATCGTTAGTGCTTATCGTCCGGGTACCTGTCAGTAAAGCACATTCGTTGTGTCGTAAGTGTACAGGGACTTGGTACAGTCATTTAGTGTTTGAAAAAGACATACGCTACACCAAAACC
>JBGMQW010000117.1:0-11350 GCA_048060815.1 Thiohalomonadales bacterium
ATTACCACGCACTAGTAGTAAATTCAAACTTGTTGACTAGGAATTATAGCTTGATTAGTTGGTGATAGCACAGTTGAACTCGTGAATGGCGACCCGCTAATCCCTTAAATAAATTAACTAAAATCCGAATATAATTTGCTATAAGTTGCAAAATTGATATTTCTGAATTGTGGTCAAATTCAGTTGAATTTTAAAGCAAGCAGATATTAATAACATTTTTATCGACTATATTTATTTATATTCCAAGTAAATATAAAGGTATATCTGTGTCAGGACCAGTTTTATTACAGCTTACATCCAGGTTACTGTGTATTGTTTCCCCTTTTTTATTTGCATTACCCATACAAGCAGCAGATCTGAACTCTAATAAAAATTTGTCGCTATTTGATTTACCACTTGAGGAGCTGATGAATGTTCAGATTTATACAGCAGGTAAAACCTCAGAAAAAATCAAGAATATTCCGGCCAGTGTCGTCCTGATCACTCGTAAAGATATTGAAAGATATGGTTACACAACATTGACGGACGTATTGGAAAACACTCCCGGTCTATATAATATCTATAGTTATGCCGGGGTTTCCGGAAATTTCGGTGTTCGAGGATTTTGGAACCCAAACTCACAAAATAGTAATGTCGCGATACTGGTTAACGGAGTTAGTCAAGTTTACGACAACGATCGAACCCATCCACTGGATAAAATTAACGTTCCTGTAGAGTCCATAGACAGAATTGAAGTCATTCGCGGACCAATGGCAGTTTTATATGGTAATGGTGCAGCTTTCGGTGTCATTAATATTATTACCAATGACATCAGTGACGATTCACAGAACCTGGTATCATTAAGTTATGGTGAATTAAATACAAAAAAAGCATCGTTACGTATCTCAGGTAAGGAAAACGATCTGAAGTTTGTAATTAATGCAGGTTTTTTTAAATATGACGGTCTGAATAATAAATTCTCAAATATGATGAGCCCCGGCAATGTAGCAAAATTGCCAGCCTTGGGTATAACCGATCCCAATTACAGCACCAAAAATCTTCTTACATTAAACAGAAAATATCTCGGTCTGTCGGGTTCCTATAATCACTGGATTTATGATGTTGCTTACAATGAAACCCAAGTTGGTATTTTTTTAGTAGTGCCACCATTAAATGACGGTTATTTACGCAGATCAAAAAATACCAGTATGATGTTAGGATATCAGAATGCTGTGTCTAAAATTATTGATGTTGATGTCAAGGTAACCTACAACACCAGCGATAGAGATGATCTGGCCGAATTACTCGTTACTGATGTCGAAAATAGCCAGGTGGTAAACTCTAATTCTTATGAGTTTGAGTTTTTATCAACCATAACGCCCAATGATAAAATCAATATAATTGCTGGAATAAATTACCGGACAATGTCAGATTTACGCGATGTTATTGTTGCACCATCACTCGGTATCCCTAATGAATCATTCGAAAAAACAGATCGCATCACACAGGCAATCTTTACTCAGGCAACCTATCAGGTTTTAGAAAATTTAAGCCTGGTAGCAGGGTTGCGCTATGAAGATTTGCGTTCTTATAAAACCAACGGTATTACAGACGGCGGTTTACCCACCCAGAGTACTTTTGGTCGCACACTAGGTAACATTCAAAGTACATCACCACGGCTGGCTGCAATCTACACGTTAAATACTAGTAGTGTTGTAAAATTTTTATACGGCGAAGCCAACCGACTGGGAGACGATATACTGAAACCTGAAATTACTAAAACGACAGAAATTAACTATATATACTCTACAA
Organism: Thiohalomonadales bacterium; assembly: GCA_048060815.1. Classification (GTDB taxonomy): domain Bacteria; phylum Pseudomonadota; class Gammaproteobacteria; order UBA6429; family Thiohalophilaceae; genus CAYQUC01. The sequence goes on from JBGMQW010000117.1 coordinate 1,792, forward strand.
CAAAATTTTATACCAGTGTCAGTATGTTCAGGAATCAACTGCAGGATCTGGTTATTAAGCACCTGGTATTTGAAAATGGTAGTTTGGTCTCACGAGAAAGTAATGGAGGAGAAATTACAACCAATGGAATTGAATTAATTATCAACGGTGATCTAACAAAACGATTGTTTGGTGAATTCAGTATTACTGTTCAGGATAGTGAAGATCAGAAAAATAAAAATATCGAAGTCGGTTATTCACCCAAAACCGTATCTCATGCAAAATTATATTATACTATCAATAATAGTATTATTGCATTAATTGGTCGTTATGTTGGTTCTATGGAAACCTTTTACGATTTAACCAAACAAAATCCGGATAATTCGTATGGCGCACGAACCGGCAATAAAATAAATAGCTACGTAGTGCTGGATTTAAACATTCGTCAGGATAATATTTATAAATCCATATATCTAAATTTCAAGATCAATAACATACTGGACAAAGAGATTCGATACCCTAACAATCAGGAAACCAATGAACTTCTGGATCGTGGTACTATCGGTCTGGGACGTACACTTATTGCAACCATCGGAATGACATTCTAATTTCACATTTTCCTGTGAATTCAAAAAAACACTGTAACTATTCAGCTTAAAATCTTTGCCGAAAAGGAGCAATGAACTACTTAATACCACCATTTGTAAAACATGAAAATAGTAAAACGAATACTGATTTTTATAAAATAAATATACTTTTTATCTTCCTTTGCGTTCTTTGCGGCTACTAATTTGAATTTATTTTTAATAATCAACCCTAGCTACTCACCTTGATGAAATATTTCATCGTATTTATTTTCGATAGCCTGTACTTCTTTTTCTATCAAAGCATTAAATTCTTTCCCACGTGCACGTTTTGATATTTTGCCATTATTCTGGCTCAAGAATCTGATCAGCAAATCAACCAGCTGGTCCGGCATATCAATGTAGTTCTTTATGAAGTCGTTCAATAAATCGTATTTCGTAAGATAATTAACTTCCTCAGGCAGCGTTTTATTAACTGTCTCTTCGACACATTCAAAGAAAAACTCTGCCTGTTTGGTCACATCAAAATAGCGATACAGATCGATAGTCTCATTCAAAACTTCGACATTATTTTTCTCAGTAGGTCGCCACTCAATCAAATCAAGTCTAGGCTTTGAAAAATGTTCCAGCGTTTGCCTGTAATCATCAATGCGTTCCAGAATAACAGCGGATACCGGAAAGATTAGACCTTTTGGAACAAACCTCTTTTCGGCCAAAACATGATGAAACAAATAACGATGGATACGGCCATTACCGTCTTCGAATGGATGAATAAACACAAAGCCAAATGCAATCAGCGTTGCTGTTAGCACAGCATCATAATCGCTATCGTTTAATAGCTGGTAAGTCTCTATCAACCCTGAAAGAAGGCTTTCTAAATCCTCAGCCCGCGCAGAGATATGAACGGGCATTGGCATACCGGTTACACGATCGTGATCACCGACAAAGCCACCTTCAATACGGCATCCTGTCATGATGAAACGACTGTCGGCAATCACAATGGATTGAAGGTACTCAAGTTCAGCGACGCTTAATTTACGCTGTCCAGCTTCACCGATGATTTTCCCCCATCGTTCAATACGGTTATGAGGCGGGGCTTCTCCTTCAATCGTATAAGACGCCTTGGAGTCTTTGAGTAACAGGAACGCTGCAGCGCGGCTCAATAAATCAGCATGTGTTTTGTCAATATGATCTACCGCTGCCTGTGAAAGGTTCATGGCAATATATTGATCAAGCTTTTTTGTTCGTCTGATCAGTGGACAGAACTCACGAGTACCCGGCAAGTTGTTACGAACACGGTGTCGTTTGGAATCACGGGGAGCTGCTGCGTATTGCAAACTGTCATTAATCAGGGGAACGAAATTCCCCTGTTGGGCATCGCCTAGTTTTAGGGTTACTTCGGTAAGCCATTCGTATAAGAACCAAATGCGTCGGCTATAGGCACCTGTTGGCTCTGACCTGACGATATTGGCAATATCCTGTGGATCAATGTCGTCAAACAACGCGTTGAGAACCGCCAGATCAATGCCTTCATACTTGAGTGCAAAGGTAAGATGGCCTTGCAGCGTATTCTTGGGCTTATGGCGTGGCGTGAACAGTTGCCAACGCCCTTTCTCGACCTTTCGGTGTTTTGTGCCTATTGCACAAAGAGTATCCGGCGCAGGTACAAGTAGCTCATGCCCAGCAATTAATGCAGCATAACCAGCATATGTCTCCCCCTCTTCCAGCGCTGGAAAAGCATGAAAAACCTTTATATTTTCTGATTTTTGGTTATACATAGGCATTATCATGAATTTTGGTTAGATGTGATCGTTCTGCATCTTCGCATGAAAAATGATTATTGTCTATGAATAATGATTACAAAGAGATATTATTGTGAAAAACAATATTTAGCACGCCGTGTCTAAAAGGTCGATTTTTCCGCCTCAAAGATGATCTTTCCTGTCTTTATTTTTTTGCCAATTCCCTCCATTGGTTATTCCGATAATCTACTTCTTCCAAATTTGGCAGAATTTTGAAATATGGATTTATATCGATAAAATCGGACGGACTGTTCAGAGGGTTATCCTTAAGTCTCCAGAGAAAATATCATACCACTTAACGGCTTCATTCATTTTTGAAACTCTTTTTCTATCAACATTGACAGTTGCTTAACTAATGGTACTTTGGGTCGAGTGTCAATATCGCGCCGGCTCCAAAGAACAATTGAGGGTAATGTGCCGCGCCATTGAAAAGTGCGTGATTGAATGTCTGTAATATCTATAAATGGAAAAGTACTATTTGATCAAATTTTAGCTGTAGGCTCTATTCAATTTTAATTGTTTAATAGTAATAAACATAATACATCTACCATAATATGTACTAGTCTATCATTTGTAGATTTTATCTGCATAAAGAGCTAGATCAAGTATATAATTGAAAACACTGTATATAAATAATAACTGGTAATAATTCAAAAATCAGGAGAGTTACTGTCATATAAGTCTGGGGTAAACAAGAATTACCGTAGCTCATAATAGTTAGTGATATTCATCATCGATTAGACTTTAATGAAAACACCAACAAGGATTGTCAATATGCCTGTTATTAAGCAGAATCAAATAGTAACAAAACATATACTATTATTAATATCTGTATTTTTGATCTCATTATTCTATATTACTAATACGCAAGCTGTCGTACCACCCGAAGATCCAGGCCAGTCAATTACCTACTGGAAATCGAATATAATTTCTGCAAAGAAAGATTTACTCGTTTCACAAGCGCAAAATGTTTTTTCAGTGTTACTTCGTGCATGGGATAGCGCGCGTATTGAGCCAACATTATATGTAGTTGATTCAACTGCAGGTCCCTGGGCAGCTTCATTAGCCGATGGTAATATATTGATGAGTCGTGATGCGATTATTACTGTTCAGAAATTTGGGCAACAACGTGCTAACCACCTTCTCGCTTTTATCCTGGCTCATGAATTAGCGCATCAACGTTCTGATGATTTATGGCATCAACGTTTTTTCCGTTTAATAGGGAATCAAAATAGTTCTTCAAAAAAACAATTGTTAAATGGTTTGCAAATAAACCGGCAACTTTTTGACAATGTTGCAGAAAAAGAAATTCAGGCCGATCGTGATGGTTTATTAATGATGAATAGTGTCGGCTACGATCCATTTCAAGTATTGGATACAATGAATAATGATGATTTCTTTACCAAATGGGTTGAAAATATCTGGAAGGATTCATGCGACATTAAAAATACTAATTCTGATATTTTAAATATTTGTGGGCAAGCCAGGAGTCGCGCCCTGCGAGCACGTATCCAACTAACCAATCTCGCAACTCAATCGATATTATATGATTTAGGGGTGCAAGCATTCGCAGCAAATGATTTTATAAATGCACGTCGATATTTTACCGCTTATGGCCGCGATAATACTAACCGTACAGTATTATCGGCAATAGGGTTAAGTTATTTCGCTGAAGCGATAACATATAAAAAACAACTTATCCATAAATATCAATTAAATCAGGCTGATTTTTATTATCCTTTTTTATTGGATGCCAGTAATAACATTATAACAAATTTACAAACTAGCAAGGTGGTAAAACGCTCAAGTTATGCGTCGGTTATTAAAACAACCAACATTAAAATGAATGAAAAACTGGATGAAAGTATCCGTTACTTTGAAAAAGCCATTCGATTAGAACCCAATCATGCAAAAACGTATTTATTATTGGCATTTAGTTATTTATTAAAAAATAATACATTCATGGTCCGTGGTGTCATTCAGGGAAAATACTTGCCTAAATTTGGAAAAGATCCCGCGACAGATTTAATTTTAGCCATGACTAATTCTATAGAAGGAAACCATGAAAAATCTGCACAGATGTTCGAACAATTAATTATTTTTTTAAATAAAAAAGAACAATCACAAAGTAAATCTATGTCATTCGAAACATTATTGTATAGTGCTTACCATAATAGTACGGCACAAGCGGTATTTGATGGTAAACCTGAAAAAGCAACAAAGCAATGGCAAGAGTTTGCAAAAATAACCAGACAATCTGGACGAAGTATGCTGTTTCAAATGGCATTAAAACAATTGAAACCTGATAAACAATATATAACTCAATTATTAAATGCACCGACAATAAATGGAAAACAACTGGATGATAATTTTTCGGTGAAAGATTTAACCAGGCAACAATACAAAATTAATAATTTATTGTTAGAAGGTGAATTATATCATGTCTACCGATTAGAAAATGGCAGCCGATATGTTATTGGCCCGAATCAAAAAATTATCAGTGCCTGGCAAGATTTTGGCAGTTTATACTTAAATGGTATAAAAAAAGCACAGTTGTCTTTATTTGAAACCAGTGATCGACCATTTAAAAAATTTGGTATTCCTGATCGGGGTTTACACATGATGTCCGGAGACTATTTAGCGTATGATAAGTATGGATTGGCAATTCATGTTGTTCAAAATAAGATCACTGGATGGTTTTTGTATCATGCGAATTAAACCTGGTTATAGAATATTTTGAGTGCCTCACTTATTAAAGAGTTAGATCAAATTGAATTTGCTCAACAGTTAGCAAATGGTGATGTCGTTGCACGCATAAAAATCAATGAAATTATCCATCCTGTGATTGCTTATCAAACAAGTCGTTTTTGTAAACGTTACTGTTATCAAAATCGATATCGATTTGCCTGTACTCTGGATAAACCCATTAGTCCTTCTCCAAAAGACGCGTTGCTTTGTGAATGGGGTAATGCCAGTTATGGCTGGATGCTAAATGATTTAACGAATCGTAAACGACTCCTCAATTTTAAAGCTAAAAATAATTCGAGTTTGAAGAATTATTTATATACTATTGCAAATTCCCTACCCTTCTATGAGCGTTGGAAGGATTGGCGATTTGGGGGTAGTGTTTATGTACCAACTTATATAAAGGAAATTCATCCAGATGCTCGATTCGTTTTTTATGGCCTACGTGCACAAGAAAGTATTGCGTTAATTGCACAAAAAATAGCTAAAAGTGAACAAGAGATTAAAAAATTAAGTCGTGAAATTATTGTTATTTTAACAAAAAAGAAACGTTTGTACCTGCTTGATCCACCATCGACAATATCTATAACTGATATGAATACAGATTACGAATCTGAAAATAATTATTTAGAAAACGACATTCCCTCTTATGATGAAACACCGGAATTAACTGAGGATAAATTAAAACTAGCACAGATGTGGGGCAAGTTAAATCAGGTCGAACAATTTGTATTAGAGGCTATGTATATCGAAAATCAAGATGGACAGGATGTCTTAATGGCACTAAAAAAATTAAACATCAGCATCAAAAAAGGTATTGCTGCCAACAACACAAATTTACAGCAATTATATTATTTTCGTCGAAAGTCATTAGCGAAACTCGCTAAATTAATGCAACAGAATTGAAAATGAAACAAATTTTCAAAAAGTTATCAATTTATTGTCTTATTAAACTAACCAAAGACAAAATGATAGAGCAAATATTATGAAAACTGATACACACCCGGAAACAGTAGATATTATAGCATTTCTTGAAAATCCAGAATCGTCAGAATTTACGGATCTTGAGCTACATCTTGCTACATGTTCGGATTGTCGTAAACAGATTAATACACTTACAGAGTTACAATCCAATATACAATCACCTGAATTTTTACAACAGTTGATGCAACAAGAAAAAAATATCTCCCCTGAGCTAAAAGCTACTTTCAGCGAACAAAAAATTGAGCAATACGTGGATCAAAATTTAAGTGAAAAAGAATTCCTGAATATTGATAATCTGGTAAAAGAAAATCCACAGGCATTAAAAACGGCTTTACATTATGCAAGCCATCAATCCGCAATGCAACGCGAGTTGACTGAATCAAGCTCAAATAACAAGGCAATAACATCTACACGTCATTTTAGTATTTACCACTTACTCAAAAAATACTTAACTTTTTCAACACCAGCCTGGTTAATGGTTCCAGTTACGGCTTTCGCAAGTGTTGTTGTCATATTTATCATGAGTTCACAATTTATAAAACAAGATAACACCATGATCATCGCAAGTTACCAGGACAACGCTATTATTCAATTCCGTTCTGGTAAAATACAACCCGGAATTGGTTTTTTCAGAAACACTTCAAAAAAAATAAAGCCATTTTCAAACATGAAAATTGAGTTACTGAATAATTCGAATTTAGTATTTACCTGGCCTAAAGTCGAAAATGCAACTTCATATTTAATGCGATTACAAACAATAAAACAGGACAGAATTATTATTTTAGATGAAGTAACTAGTTTAAATAATCGTACTGAATTTAAAAATCTTAAACTGGAAAATAATCAACGCTATCAATGGATTTTAACCGGCAAGACCACAGCAAATGAAATCTTCTCTACCTCGGGTGGTTTTGTTAGTCATTAAATTTATAAATAATTAAGTAAAAGCATATGGATATCAAAATTTTAAAACTCATATTTGTCTCTGTTATTCTATTGACCAACACAATAATCGTAAATGCCGAAACTCGTGGCATAACTATGGAATCAGTAACAAGCAAACCAAAACCTAAAATCACAAATGGTACCTTTCGGGCATTAATTATTGGTAATAATAACTATAATGATGATCAAGAAAAATGGCCAACTTTAACAACAGCAATTAAAGATGCTCGTGCTATAGAGAAAATATTAAGAATGGATTATGGATTTAGCGATATTAAATTATTAGAAGATGCCACTAGACGTGATATTTTAATCGAACTGGATGCACTTTCGAAACGTGTCGCAAGTGATGACAATGTTCTAATTTATTATGCTGGTCATGGTTATATTGATGCGAGTACTAAAAAAGGGTATTGGGTACCGGTGGATGCAGATGGTGCTGATAAAACTACTTTTTTACGTAACTCCACTATTCAGGATGAGGTGGCGGTGTTAGCGTCTCGTGCAAAACACACCTTATTAATATCAGATTCCTGTTTTAGTGGTACATTATTACGTCGTGGAATTCGTGATGTACGTCCAAATCTAAATAACGATAATTATTACAAAAATGTAATTAATAAACGAAGTGTACAAATCATTTCAGCTGGTGGTGTCGAATATGTTGATGATAATTATAATTCATCAGGCCACTCTCCTTTTAGTTACTTTTTATTAAATGAATTAAAAAATAATAATCAACCACTTTTAGCCGTCAGTGAATTATCGAGTACCGTAATCAGAGCTGTAGCAAACAATGTGGACCAGGTACCCGAAAGTGGTATTCTTCAGGGCGCTGGCGATGAGTTGGGAGAATTTATTTTTATTAAAGTGAATTTAACGGTTTCAGGCGTGGCAAAGGATAAAATTAAAGTAGAGGTTAATGTGGTTTCAGATGAAGATAAAATAAACTATAAGAATTTACCTTTACCAACTTTATAATATTGAAATGAAAATTTTTACTTTTCTGAGTTATCTAATAACTTTTGCATTTATTTTTTTTTATTCCTCATTAATTTATGCTCAACAAGATACCATTATAAATATTGGTGGTAGGTTATTCATAACAGAATGGGTTGGAAAACAAGATAGTATTACAGATTATGAATCTGATTATGGCGCTCAAATTTCACTAAACCTTGGAATACAGAAAGGACGAGCTTATGCTGGATTTAGTCTAAATGCGGGTCAATATGATATCTCATATAATGAATATTATAATGATACAGATATCTCACTATATTCTAACATTAATAAAATAAGACGAACCGAGACAGATTTAATTGTTGGTTATTATTTTTGGGATAATTTATCACTATTTCTAGATTATAAATCCATTGATAATTATGCAGATGGAAAAATTGTTGTAAACGATTTCATTACTAATAATACAGAGTCTATAAATATAACTAGCTTGTTACCATTTCGAGGATTGGGTTTAGGAATTGCAAGTAACTGGTCATTAAGTACAAAATGGTCATTATTTGGATCATTTGGTTTCATTCCCTATGGAAATAAATTGTTTAAAACAACCGGAATTTCACAAAGCAACAGTTTAGCATTTGAATTTGGTGCTGTTTATGATTTTACTAATACAAGTAGTATTAGTGTCGGTCTACGAATTCATAAACAAAAGTATTGGTTTGATGATGAAGAGCCCTCACTTTCTAATCAACTAACAGGTTTTTTTATTGGATACAACTACCAAATTTACTAGTAATACATTAAAAATTAAGAGTAAGTATATGGATATCAAAATTTCAAAAAATCAGTATTTATCTGTTTTAATTTTAAAACTCATATTTGTCTATGCTATTTTATTTACCAACACAATAATCATAAATGCTGATACTCGTGGTATTACGATGGAATCGATAACAAATGAATCAAAACCCAAAATCACAAACGGAAACTTTCGCGCATTAATCATTGGTAATAATAACTATAAGGATGATCAAGAAAACTGGCCAACATTAACAACCGCTATTAAAGATGCTCGTGCTATGGAAAAAATATTAAAAACAGATTATGGATTTAACGATATTAAACTATTAGAAGATGCCACTAGACGTGATATTTTAATCGAACTGGATGCACTTTCGAAACGCGCCTCAAGTGATGACAGTGTTCTAATTTATTATGCAGGTCATGGCTATATTGATACGAATACTAAAAAAGGCTATTGGGTACCTGTGGATGCAGATGGTACTGATAAAACAACTTTTTTACGTAACTCAACTATTCAGGATGAAATAGCGGTGTTAGCATCTCGTACGAAACACACTTTATTAATATCGGACTCTTGTTTTAGTGGTACATTATTACGCCGAGGTGTCCGTAGTGTACGACCAAATCAAAATAACAATAATTATTATAATAAAGTAGTTAATAAACGAAGTGTTCAAATCATTTCCGCAGGTGGTGTAGAATATGTTGATGATAATTATAATTCATCAGGCCACTCTCCTTTTAGTTACTTTT
>JBGMQW010000118.1:0-11277 GCA_048060815.1 Thiohalomonadales bacterium
GTATCGTAATAATCTTGATGAAAAATTGATATAACATCGTTTTTTTTCTACACATAAAAACCATGCCAATTCAAGATGGAACTATACGTATTTTACTGCCCTAAATTGTGTTGGAGTTATAAAAAATTGGAAATGAAATCTGGAGAGAACAAAATTCTATTAAAAAAAATACAATATTTTTTTACTGTATTTATTAAATATTTTAATTATAAAATAATAACTGGCGTTCTATTTTTTATAATACCGACAATTAGTCAGGCTGCAAATATAACATTAAATGAGCTTTCTGTTTTAATGTCATCTAATAATGTAGCAGAAGAAATACATTTTATTGAAAATAAAAATTTACGGTTTTTAAATAAACCACTCATTTTAAAAGGACGATTTTATTTTCGTTCATCCAACTTTTTACAAAAAAATATCGATAAACCTTTCGTTAAAGTTTATACATTAAAGTATAATACAATAACATTCACTGACAAAAGTCTAGAAAGTAAAATTTTAACCCTTAAAGACCATCCGTTAATTTATGCTTCAATGAAAGCTTTTTATACTACCATGTCTGGTAATTTTAATACCTTAAAAGTTTCTTATAAAATCGAACTTAGCGGTACTAATAATCAATGGAACTTAATATTAACACCTAAATCAAAACGGGTTTTAAAGTATATTAAAAATGTAAGACTCAGTGGTAACTATACTTTTATTGAGCGTGTTGTAACAAATGAAGCAAATGGCGACAGCTCTACTATCTGGATGATAAAATAAATTAATATCCCTAACTAAATTTAATCAAAGGCAATAAAATAATCAAATGAATATCATTAGCATCATTGCAAACGAATTGAATGTAAGCATGAATAAAGTTGAAGCAGCTGTTCAATTGCTTAATGAAGGTTCAACTGTTCCTTTTATTTCCCGCTTTCGAAAAGAAGCAACCGGGGGACTGGACGATACCCAGTTACGACTACTCGAAGAACGCCTGCATTACTTAACCGAACTACAGGAACGACGTGAATCAATATTAAAATCTATTGACGAACAAGGAAAATTAACCAATGAACTAAAAAAAGAAATTATAAAAGCCGAAACCAAGATTCGTTTGGAAGATCTTTATGCCCCTTATAAACAAAAACGACGGACCAAAGCGCAAATTGCCCGTGAAGCGGGTATTGAACCCTTACTCGATAGTTTACTCTCAGACCGAAACCAGGATCCTGAAAAAACAGCGTTAAACTTTATTAATGCAGATACAGGATTTGCTGACAGTAAAATAGTATTAGATGGTGCACGCCAGATTTTTATGGAGCGAGTAAGTGAACAAGCCGATTTAATCGGCATACTTCGTGACTTATTATGGGATAAAGTAAAACTTGTTTCACTGGTTGTTAAGGGTAAAGACCAGGAAGGTGAAAAATTCTCAGACTATTTTGATTACCAGGAACCCATCAAAAAAATTCCATCGCATCGTGCTTTAGCTCTTTTTAGGGGCCGAACTGAAGGTGTTTTGCGATTGAGCTTTTTTCTTGAAGGACAGGATGATCTCGACTCGAACTCGAACATGGGAACTTGCGATCACATCATCGCAACCCATATGGATATTAAAAATAACAACGAAATAGCAAATAACTGGTTATTGGAATGTGTTCGATGGTCGTGGAAAGTTAAAGTATTAACTCAAATAGAAACTGAGCTTAGTATGCGTCTTCGGGAAAACGCGGAAGATGAAGCAATTAATGTCTTTGGTAAAAATTTAACTGATTTATTATTAGCCGCACCGGCTGGACGACGTTGTACTATCGGGCTTGATCCTGGTTTGCGAACCGGCGTAAAAGTCGTTGTTGTTAATGACACCGGTAAACTGCTTGACCAATGCGTTATATATCCTCATCAACCCAAAAACCGTTGGGATGAGTCAATCGCAGTACTATCCAGGCTTGCAAAAAAACATAAAGCAGATTTATTAAGTATCGGTAATGGTACCGCATCACGCGAAACTGATAAATTAGCAAAAGAATTAATATCAAAACACCCGGAATTAAAACTATCGAGTATTGTCGTTAGTGAAGCAGGCGCATCAATTTATTCAGCATCTGAACTCGCTGCAAAAGAATTCCCGGACCTTGATGTATCTTATCGTGGTTCAGTCTCTATCGCTCGGCGTTTACAAGATCCGTTAGCCGAACTGGTAAAAATTGAAGCCAAAGCAATCGGTGTCGGACAATATCAGCACGATGTAAACCAGACTAAATTATCTCGTAAATTAGATGCAATTGTAGAAGACTGTGTAAACGCCGTTGGGGTTGAAATCAATACCGCTTCGGTACCCTTATTAACCAAGGTATCCGGATTATCTGAATCAATAGCGAGTAATATCGTTACTTATCGGGAGCAACATGGCGCATTTACAGATAGACAACAATTATTGTCTGTACCTCGATTAGGTCCAAAAGCATTTGAACAGGCGGCAGGATTTATGCGCATCCAAAATGGCAGCAATCCTCTGGATGCATCAGCCGTTCATCCAGAATCTTATCCAGTAGTTGAAAAAATTATTAACAATTTAAATACTCAAATTTCTGACTTAATTGGAAACAGTAAATTACTATCAAGTCTTAGTGCCAAAAATTACATCGATGATAAGTATGGTGAACCTACCGTTAAAGACATTATTTCTGAACTCGATAAACCCGGCAGAGATCCACGCCCTGAATTTAAAACGGCTACATTTAAAGAAGGTATCGAGCAAGTTAAAGATTTAAAACCAGGTTTAATTCTCGAAGGTGTGGTGACGAATGTAACCAATTTTGGAGCATTCATTGATATCGGTGTACACCAGGATGGTTTGGTTCACATATCCAACATTTCAACAAAATTTATCAAAGACCCGCGTGAAATTATAAAAACTGGTGACATCGTAAAAGTAAAAGTATTGGAAGTTGATGAAAAAAGAAAACGGATTGGTTTGACGATGAATCTTGTAGATGAAGTTAGATCGGAAAAACCGGTTGTGAAAAAATATGAAGGTAAGAAAATGGTTAAACCAAATAATAATAAACAACGTCAGACAAAACCGGTAAATAATGCTATGGCGGCAGCGTTTGCTAAATTAAAATAATTTAATTAGGTGCAAAGGAAAACATATAAAAATTATAGCGATACTGAGGATAAGAGGATTAAATAATGTATTGTAGTAAGTTACAGTCTAGCCCCTCACCCCAACCCTCTCCCCAGGGGGGAGAGGGAGTAAAAAAAATAGTGGTTTTGATTTTTCTTTGCGCTCTTTGCGCATTGGCGGTTAAAAAATTATGGTAATAACGACTCAAGCGCAAACAAATCATTTACAACTTCACGCTCACGGATAACGTGAATTTGGTCACCATCAACCATTATTTCAACAACACGTGGCCTGGTATTATAATTTGAACTCATTGTAAAACCATAAGCACCGGAAGATCGAATTGCCAAAAGATCGCCTTCTTCTATTACTAACTCGCGATCTTTACCCAGAAAATCACCGGTCTCACAGATTGGGCCAACAATATCAAATTTTTCAGCTGCTACTTTATTTGTTATTTTTACCGGAATAATATCATGCCATGCTGAATATAATGCCGGGCGTATTAAATCATTCATTGCGGCATCTACAATCGCAAAGTTTTTGTGATCAGCTTTTTTTAAGTATTCTACCGTTGTAACCAGTATGCCGGCATTACCTGCAATTGCACGTCCTGGTTCAATTAGGATTTTTAAATTTCGTGAGCCCAATCGTTTTACCAGTGCTTTAGCATACTCGTCTGGTAAGAGTGGTTGTTCATCTTTGTAACGAATTCCCAGGCCACCACCGAGATCCAGGTGATCGATATTGATGCCTGCATTTGCCAGATTATCAACCAGCAGCAACACTCGATCCAGCGCATCCAGAAACGGTGCTGTTTCTGTCAATTGTGAACCAATATGGCAATCTATTCCTGCAACAGTAATAAATTCCAGACTAGCTGCCACTTTATAGACTGCTTCAGCATCTTTAATTTCAATACCGAATTTATTTTCTTTTAAGCCTGTCGATATATAGGGATGGGTACCGGCATCGACATCAGGATTAACACGAATCGATATATTGGCTTTTTTGCCCAGCTGGGAAGCAACCTGATTTAATCGATACAATTCAGATTCGGATTCAATATTAAAACAATAAATACCAACGTTTAAAGCGCGAAACATTTCTTTTGCGGTTTTTCCGACTCCCGAAAATACTATTTTATCAGGCGAGCCTCCTGCAGCAAGAACACGCTCTAATTCACCAACGGATACAATATCGAAACCTGAACCTAATTTTGCTAATATATTTAATATAGCGATATTTGAATTGGCTTTAACGGAATAACAAACTAAATGATCGTGTCCCGATAAAGCATCATTGAAGGCATTCCAATGACGCTCAAACGTTGCTCGCGAATAGACATAACATGGAGAGCCATAAGATTGAACAATTTTTTCGATTGTTACATCTTCAGCATAGAGTTCATTGTCACGATAATCAAAATAATTCATCGAAATACTTCTTTATTTAAGCTTTAATTAAGACTAGTTGACCTTGCATTTGTTACTGTGCGGAAGGTTTCTTTTTTGATTCTTTTGCGTTTTCAGAATCATCTGGAGTAATTATTTGAGGATCTGATTTTATAACACGTTCAGATCCAGACTCAGCGGGCAAATATAAACCACCTTTTTTACCACAAGCATTAAGCGAGCAAAAACAAAGCACAATTAATAATAGTGTTAAATTAATATTACGCATGATTCAAACCAGTATTCATTATTGTGAGTTCTAATAAAAACAAATTTTCGTAAATTATACGGTAGTTTTCTTACGCAGCACAACAGACTATTATATTTGTGTTGATTATGTGAATAATAAGTAGCCCTTATTACAACAAGATTTATACTATATAATAATAACTAACTTATTGAAGCACTTGAATGATATTAGAAATAATAACCTTAATCGTCGCCATTCTGGGTATATTGTTGTTTTTATTAGCAATTCAACGCCTTTGGCGACGAAAATTAGTAACCGGAAGCATCCAGGGGCTCATCGGCTTACTACTACTAAGCCTTGCAGTTTTAGCGGGTTCGGTGGCACTAAATTTATATACCTACCAACAACTCACCTATGAGGAGCCCATTGCTGAATTGCTTTTTACCCAGCTTGAACCTAAATTATTTCATGCTTTTATTACATTTCCAGATAACAGCACACAAACATATAAACTACGCGGTGATCAATGGCAATTAGATGCTCGAATCTTAAAATGGTCGGGGATTGCAATACTCGCAGGGATGAATACAAATTATCGACTAGAACGGCTTTCAGGTCGTTATAGTGATATTCAGCATGAACGAACCGCTCCTCGAACAGTTTATGCTATTCCAACTTTAGATTATTTAATAGATTGGTCTCCTGATATTTGGTCAATTATAAAAGGGCATCAACAATGGTTTCCGTGGGTTGATGCTATTTATGGTAGTGCGACTTATTTACCAATGACCCATCGAGCTAGCTACACTATTTTTGTGACTACCTCGGGCTTAATCGCAAAGCCAAATAACAAAGAGGCTGTAAATGCAGTTAAAAACTGGGAATGATTATTAGCCGCAAAGACTCAAAGGGCGCAAAGAAAAATCTAAACCATGATTTTATTCCCTCATCCTGGCCTTCTCCCGGAGGGAGAAGGAATGGCTTCGATTTATTTATTTTTTCCTTTGCGCCCTTTGCGTCTTTGCAGCAAAAAAATCATGAGTATTAAATCTAACATATTTATCTGGTTCTTTGTTGCTACGGTATTGCCATTAACAGTTTTGGCGCTTAGTGCAATTTATTACAGTGAATATAACTATGAGAAAACGGTTAGTAATGATATCAATAATAGTATTAATCGATTAGCAACGGATTTATTACGTAACCACGAACGTAACCGTGAGCTCGTGTTGGGTTTAGCTAACTCTCCAGCAGTAAAAGAAATGTTACCGGTTTTATATTCTGCCCGGAAAAATAAAATACACCCGGCAATAAATGTGCGACGGGCACGGTTAAATCGTTTTTTTGAAGGCTTTCAAACAATTCTTTCCGGGGTTTTTTATTTAAGAGTTTTAGATAGTAAAGGTAATACTATAATTAAGGTTAGCAACCTAAAACGTAGTGCTGCGATATATGATAACTTATCCGGCATTCCCTTCGTTGAAAGTGGAACACAAACACGGGCATTTAAAAAACAACTCAAGGCAATTCCACGAAATGAAGTCAGTATGTTATTTTTACCTCATAACAAAAAAATATCTGACGAGATGAATTCCTTGCCATTACTCGATTACATTGTGCCATTATATTATCGTAATCGCCGCGTTGGTGCAATGACAGTAACATTACTCGGCTCTCAATTTGATAGCATTATGGATCATGCGCCACGACTTTATAAAGGTAACATTTTGTTATTTGAAAATAATCCGGATAATGAAGAGAGAAATGGTATGTTGTTATATGATGACATAAATAACATTCGCTTTGCTCAACGACACAAATCATCCATATCGATTAATGATGCCTATAGTGAATCATTTCATTCAAAACTAATATCAAGTCCGGACGGTAAATTAATACTCGATGACAAATCCATTATTTATTTTACCGAACTTTTTCCATACCCTGATCAATTAATTAGTTGGGTGATGGCAACCAGAGTTGAGCATAATACAATTACCGCACCATTTAAAAATATTAAATACGGTATCTGGGTTTTTGTTGGTGTTGCATTATTGATAAGTTTAATTTTAGCCAATATTGCTGCTCATAAGGTTTCTAATCCTGTTAAAACTCTGGCAAAAAACTTAACGGCATTTGCTGATGGTAATTCCGATTATCGGGCGCCAACAAATTACGACTTTGAGGAAATTAATTCTTTATCAATAGCTTATAATTACCTGGCAGATAACCTCGATAAGGCACAAAGCATGGTATTACAAAGTGCCAAGATGGCCAGCATCGGTCAAATGGCTGCGGGCATTGGACATGAAATAAATAATCCCTTAAACAATATCTTATCTTATTCTAAATTATTACTACGAGATATCGAAGACAATCCTGATTTACAAAATGATATCTACTCACTACGGCATGAAGCACTGCGTGCATCAAATATCGTTAAAGGGATATTAAATTTTGCTCGTCAAGTTCCACCCCACTACGAAAGTTTTCAAGTAACTCCTTTTATCGAGGAATCATTAACACTGGTACAACAAACATCGAAATATAAAAATATAGCTATTCGAATACTTAATGAAGACAACATCATTGCCGAAGGTGATCGCGCTCAATTACAACAAGTACTAATTAATTTATTAATTAATGCTATACAGGCTAGTGAAGCTAATAGTCAAATTGTAGTTGGCATTAAAGAAAGTAATGGTATTTTAATTATTTCAGTACGTGATGAAGGCTCAGGGATTGAACCCGAAATGCTTGATAAAATATTTGATCCATTCTTTACTACAAAATCTGAAGGACAAGGAAGTGGTTTAGGTTTATCCATTAGCATTGGAATAATGGAATCGCATCAAGGCAAATTACTCATCACTAATAATCAGGTTCGCGGTGTGACTGCTACAATTCAAATTCCTTTAAAATCTAAAATAGAAAATAGTTAAATAAAGTAATATATTTATAATCAAATTGCGTATACTCATTTCAAGATGAATACTAAAGCGAAAATAATTTTTGTTGATGATGATATTAAAGCAGGTGAACTCATACTGCGCTTTAGTGTGGGCGCTGATTATGACGTCAAAGTATTTCAGGATCCCGGTAAAGCGCTTAATTATTTTAAAGAAAAGCAGGTTGATTTAATTATCAGTGACTTACGTATGCCCACCATGACCGGTATGGAATTACTCGCTGCCGTTCGAAAACTTGACTCTGTTCTACCCTTCATCATTATTACCGGTTTTGCAAATACGGATGATGCCATTGAAGCAGTACGATTAGGTGCAACTGACTTTATCAAAAAACCTTTTGATATGGATGAGTTACAGATTTTAATTAATCATACATTAGAACGACAAGCTTTAATTGATGAAAACAAAATGCTTAAGCAACAGCTTAGCTCAAAGTCAGGGAAAATTAATTTAATTGGTGATGCATCTGAAATGCAAAAAGTATATCAATTGATTACTAAAATTTCAGACATTCGATGTAATGTCATCATTGATGGCGAGTCAGGTACCGGTAAAGAATTAATGGCCCAATCGATACATTACAAAAGCGACTATGCCGATACTCCATATGTCATTATCGACTGTGGTTCATTGAGTGATACATTATTGGAAAGTGAATTATTTGGACATGAGAAAGGTGCATTTACCGGCGCGGTTTCTACCAAACATGGTCTGCTTGAAACTGCATCCGGTGGTACTGTGTTTCTGGATGAAATCGGAAATATTTCTGAAGCCATGCAAACCAAATTATTACGCGTCATTCAGGAACAGCAAATTACCCGTGTTGGTGGAGTACATCCTATCGCGATTGATGTTCGATTTATTGTCGCTACCAACCGTAACCTGACCGAAATGATAGCTGAAAATACATTTCGTCATGATTTATACCACCGACTTAATGTCATTAATATTACCATGCCACCCTTACGTGAACGCCGCGATGATATTCCATTACTAATAAGCCACTTTATTCAATATTTTGCGAAACACTATAATCGTGTGGTTTCTGAGTTTGATTCAGAATCCATGATCCAGTTACGTGCTTATGATTGGCCGGGTAATGTTCGTGAGCTTCGTAACCTGGTCGAACGCCATATCGCTTTAGCCGATGAACCCGAATTACATTTGCAAGCATTGAGTCCAACAAAAGAATCGAACCAAATCGATTCCGATGAACCTTCATTACAGCTTCTTGAGCAACGCTATATATTAAAAACACTGGAACGATTTGAAGGCAACAGAGAAATCACTGCAAAAACTCTGGGTATTAACAAATCAACTCTCTGGCGTAAATTACAGGCTAACCGTGAGTCCCAGGCTGATACAAACAAATCCGATCCGGAAAATCAGTAGCTGATCAATAATTATCCAAATTGCAATTAAGTACTAAACGAGTCGTGCAATTTGCACGAGACACAATCACTAAAAAATCCAAAATCTTACTTAATCCATTGTTTTAAAAGAATAAATTAAATACTTTCAAAGTTGGCCTAATACCTGCTTTAAGTATAATGAATATAATTATAATGCGAAATGAGGAGCATAATTTATGGAACGTAGAACCTTTTTAAAGGGAACACTTGCCACTAGTACACTAGCCATTGCTGCTAGTGCTGGCATGTTAAGCCCACGTACCGTTTTAGCGGCCTGGCCAAAATCCGCATTCGAAGCAAAAAGTGTCGAAAGCGCTTTAAGTTCATTACTGGGAAGTTCTGCAACTTCTGCTTCGGGTGACATCAAGATTAAGGCACCGGATATTGCTGAAAATGGTGCTGTAGTACCTATAACTATTACGAGTAGTATTTCTGGAATTGAGTCTATTAGTATTGTTACAAAAAACAACGGCAACCCACTGGCAGCCAGCTTTAATATGACCAGTAATACCAAGGGCTTTATTTCAACACGAATCAAGATGGGTAAAACCTCAGACGTTCTTGCTGTAATAAAAGCAGGCGGTAAAAGCTATTCTGCTCAGAAAAACATCAAAGTAACCATCGGCGGTTGCGGCGGTTAAACCCTAATTAAGCGAGGAAAAATATTATGGCTAAAACAATACGTATACGTGCCAGCGCGAAGGGTGATATCACCACCGTGAAGGCATTAATTACACATCCAATGGAAACCGGTCGTCGTAAAGACAAGAAAACGGGTAAGAATTATCCAGCAGAATTCATCCAGGAAGTAAAATGTGAGCACAATGGCACAGCAGTAATGACTGCACAATGGGGACCAGCAATTTCCAAAAACCCATATCTTTCTTTCCAGTTTTCTGGTGGTAAAAAAGATGACTCAATCAAAATAAGTTGGGTTGATAACAAGGGTAAAAGTGATTCAATCACTGCAAAAGTAAAATAATCAACTTCTTCTTTTTGTAGATTATTTTAAAGTAAATCAGGTGAAGCCTCAATTTGGGGCTTCGCCTTTTTTATGATAGCTTCAATTTTATTCTGCATTATCTACCTCATCATCAATTACATGCTAAAATAACCATTCTGCAAATATTTAGACAATAAACCTTATGACGGAATCTGAATTCAACGACAAAGTAGATGATACCCTTATTCAAATTGAAGATGCCCTGGATAATAGTGACGCAGATCTTGATTATGAATCAGCGGGTGGTATTCTAACCATTACTATAGAAAGTAATAATTCAAAAATAATTATTAATCGACAATTACCATTATCGCAACTATGGGTTGCTGCAAAGTCCGGCGGTTATCACTTTGAGTATGATGAAGCGAGCCAAAGTTGGTTAAATGATAATGATCAACAAGAATTATTTGAAGCTTTAAGTAAATATTGTACTGAACAGAATGATGAGGTTATAACACTCAACTGTGGCTAATTCACTACTACCTCACCTTAAAATAGGACCCGATGACGCTGATTATAGTGTTATCTGGTTACATGGCCTGGGTGCTGATGGTTATGATTTTGAATCAATAATACCCGAACTCAAGTTATCCGATAGTCATAAGATTCGTTTTATTTTACCCCATGCACCTACCCGGTCAGTAACTGTTAATCAAGGTATGGAAATGCCAGCCTGGTATGATATTCTGGATTCAGCCAAAATTGATGCTCAACAGGATACCAAGGGAATTCATCAAGCAGCAGTATATATCAATAACTTTATTGAAAATGAAATATCACAGGGTATTCCTGCTGAGAATATTTTTTTAGCCGGGTTTTCTCAGGGGGGTGTTGTGGTACTTCAAACTGGATTACGTTATCCGCAAAAATTAGCGGGGATTCTGGCATTATCAACCTACTTACCGTTACCTGAAACATTATCAGGTGAATTACATGACGCTAATAAAAATATTCCAATTATGATGACTCATGGGCAGTTTGATCAAGTTATCCCGATTGCGATTGGAAAACATTCGCGCGACTTAATTGAGAAAGAAGGTTTAAAAATACAATGGCATGAATATCCAATGGAACATGCTGTGATACCGGATGAGATAGAGGATATAACGAAGTGGTTTAAAAACATTATTA
>JBGMQW010000119.1:0-11064 GCA_048060815.1 Thiohalomonadales bacterium
ATTATAGTCTATGTTTAGCTTATCGCCTACTGGACAAAATTTCTATACAGTTAGTCACTTAATAGATGACAAATTACTTTGTTTTATTTGAATTTAAAACAAGCGGAAGGGTGAACAAGACGATAATTTATCAATTTAGTTTGAGGTAACTCTTGCAACACTCCAGACTTGTATTACGTTAATACCTTGTTGTCGGAGTAATTTCGCCAACGCTTCTACGGTATGTCCGGTGGTAACAACATCGTCAAATAGAGCTACATGGCTATAATCATGCTGTTGTTTTATCTTAAAAGCATTATGGATATTTAGCTGTCGGCTTTTGGCATCCAGACCAGATTGGGGTTTAGTGTTTTTTACGCGTTCACAGAGTTTTCGCTCAATTGGGATATTAAGATTTTTTGATACAACCCGGGCAATTTCAAGTGACTGATTATAACCTCGTAGCTGCAAACGTTTTGGATGTAGTGGTACCGGTATAATGCATTCTGGTAAAGGTGTTGCTTTTAATTGGATATATTTACTGAATAACTGTCCAAGTGTATAAGCACTATAGAGTTTTTTACGAAATTTTAACTCTGTTATGAGTTTGTCGATAGGGAAGTGATATTCAAAAGGGCTTAGTAAAACATCATAGCTCGGTGGCTGACTTAAGCACTGACCACAAACAGGTGTATTCGTTGTTTCCAGATTTAGCCCACAGCGAGTACATGATTGATTTTTATACGGTAATTCGTCGAGGCACTCGTGGCAGATGTCATAAAGTGGGTGATTATTCAGGTTTTCACATAAATAACAATGACGCGGCTGGAGTCGTGTTCGTACGTATTTTATACACTTGTCGACTATTTTCATCCTGATTAGTTGACATCCATTATTGGTGGTTTATTCTTCTGCGTATCGATTAATCTCAGTAACTTATGTGGGGCTGTTGATTTAGACCCGTGTTTTTTTATAAATAGTAACTGAATTTAATACAAACGGACATTAAAATTGTGCCGTTTTTTAATTTATGTATATCCACTATGAATGAGCTAGAAACAATTAGTAAACATGAAATTATAACTGCTAAACATGCCCGTAAAGCTGCTGGTTTATTTAATATTGGAAATATTATCAGCATGTTAATACCTTTTCCACTCGGTATTTTCTGGATGGGGTTATCGATGGTCGTGTATGCCATGAATCGACATCATCCCAATGAAAAGGTGGGCTATTACACTCAACAAGCAGCATATCGGTTTTATGGTGTGGTCGGTTTTGTAGTAGTGGTTGCAATATTTTTTGGTACTGAAATTTATTATTGGTTATTTACCTGGCTGATATGTGCCGGGATTCTAATTCCATGGTCAATTGTTGATTTAATCCGAATTCGAAAAGATGATTGGCAGGATACTATATTTGAGCAAAGTAATAATGAAGAGGATACAAAATGAATAGTGTGGTAAGTGAGTTAACAAATAAAGCAGATAATACCAAGTTACGACATGACTGGACTATAGCTGAAATACAATCTTTATTTGAAAAACCATTTAATGATTTATTATTTGAAGCTCAGCAGATTCATCGTTTAAATTTTGATGCTAATGAGGTTCAAATTAGTACTTTGCTTAGTATTAAAACCGGTAAATGTCCGGAAGATTGTTCTTATTGCCCGCAAAGCATACGTTATGACACCGAGTTAGAAGATGAGTCATTAATGACGGTTGACGATGTTCTGGCTGCAGCAAAACAAGCAAAAGAAAACGGCGCATCACGTTTTTGTATGGGTGCAGCATGGCGTAGTCCAAAAGATCGTGATTTAACCCCCGTAATGGAAATGATTAAAGGTGTTAAAGAATTGGGTTTACAAACTTGTTTAACAGCCGGCATGTTAACTAAAAAACAAGCAACAAATTTAAAAGAAGCGGGACTGGAATATTACAATCACAATCTGGATACGTCACCGGAATTTTACGGTGAAGTTATTACCACCCGAACTTATGATGATCGCCTTCAAACCATTCAATATGTCCGTGATGCGGATATGAATGTTTGTTGTGGTGGTATCCTGGGTATGGGCGAGTCTCGAAAAGATCGGGCAGGTTTGATGCAACAATTGGTAAATATGGAAAAACATCCTGAGAGTGTTCCCATTAATATGTTGGTTCGAGTAGAAGGGACACCACTTGAGTCCGAATTGGATCTTGATCCAATCGAATTTGTTAAAACCATCGCTGTTGCACGAATTTTAATGCCAAAATCATTTGTACGCTTGTCTGCAGGAAGAGAAGAAATGTCCGATGAAATGCAGGCATTGTGTTTTTTATCTGGCGCTAATTCTATTTTCTATGGTGAAAAATTATTAACCACTCCGAATCCATCTGAAAATAATGATAAAAATTTGTTTAAGAAGTTAGGTTTAACAGCTATTTAATTTTAAAATTATGTTCTGGCCAGAAAAACAACAACAATTAGAGCAGCAATTGGAACAGCGAAAAAAAAATTCGCTTTATCGTACTCGACGTATCATTAATAGTGCACAGGATGTCAATATTTCCGTTAACGGTAAACAAGTTTTAAATTTTTGCAGTAACGATTATCTTGGTTTAGCTAATAATACCGAAGTTATTACCGCTTTTAAAAAAGCGGCTGATAAATTTGGTGTTGGTAGTGGTTCCGCTCATTTGGTAACTGGACATTTATCGGTGCATCATGAACTGGAACAACAACTTGCAGAATTTACAGGACGACCACGTGCTTTATTATATTCAACCGGTTACATGGCAAACCTTGGTGTAATTTCGGCATTACTAACAAAAAACGATTGTATCTTTGAAGACAAGCTCAATCATGCGTCTTTAATTGATGCGGGATTATTATCAGGTGCTAAATTTAAACGATATTTACATAATGATGTTACCAATCTGGAATCGAAATTAACTACTGCAAGTGAAGATAATTGTAATCTGATCGTATCTGACGGTGTATTTAGTATGGATGGTGATGTGGTTGCGCTGGATAAAATAATACCAATAGCGCAACAATATAAAGCTGTTATTATGATTGATGACGCACATGGTCTGGGGGTAACCGGAAAGAACGGTCGTGGTACTCTGGAACATTTCAATGCTTCGGTAGATGATGTACCGATATTAATGGGAACATTGGGTAAAGCCTTTGGTACATTCGGTGCGTTTATCGCGGGTAGTGAGACCTTAATTGAAACATTAATACAGCAATCGCGTAGTTACATTTATACCACGGCATTGCCGCCAGCATTGGCGAGTGCTACGTTGATGAGTTTAAAGTTAGTGATAAGTGAACAATGGCGACGTGAAAATTTACAAGAGCGAATTGATCAATTTAAAACCGGTGCAGCACAACTCGGATTGAATCTGATGCCGTCAAATACAGCAATACAGCCTTTATTAATAGGATCAAGTGAATTGGCAATGGGTATTAGTCAGAAACTTGCAGATGAAGGGATATTAATTTCGGCAATTCGTCCACCAACGATTCCAAATAATACAGCTCGATTACGAATTACTTTTTCTGCAAACCATAGCAAAGAACATGTCGATAAATTATTATCTGCACTTGAAACATTATTACCGGAATTACAAAAAAATGTTTGTTGATAGTGTAGGGCAGGGACCCGATATGGTGTTATTACACGGTTGGGCGATGCATGGCGGCGTATTTGATTCCCTGGTTAAGAAACTAAAGTTAAATTATCGGGTACACATTGTTGATTTACCTGGTTTTGGTTTTAGTCGTGAAGATAATGGTAATTATAATCTGGATGAAGTTACCGATATTTTAATTTCTGATTTTCGTGAACGAGATTTAAAAAAAATTATTTTAATAGGCTGGTCTCTTGGTGGTTTGCTCGCACAAAATATCTGTATTCGCGATCCTGAATTAGTTAAGAAACTGGTTTTAGTCGCATCTGTTCCAAAATTTAACTATAGCGATGATTGGAAAAACGGTATAGATGAATCGATATTATCAATTTTTCATGTATCGATGCAGGAAGATTATCGTAAAACAGTATTACGATTTCTATCACTTCAAGTTATTGGTGATGAGCTCGCCATGTTACAATTGCGCCTGTTTCGACAGGAAATATTTACCCGTGGTGAACCCAACCCCGATGCATTGAAGAGTGGTCTAACTATTTTACAACAGAGTGATCTTCGTTTTCTGGTAAGGAAAATTAAGCAAAACTGTTTGATGGTCGCTGGAACACAAGACCAGATTGTATTAGTTGACGCAGTGAAAGACAGTGTAGTGTTATTTCCTGATGCTGAATATAAAGTTATAGAAAAATCTTCTCACGCTTTATTTTTATCTCATGAACCGCAGTTTATCAACATACTAAACGAATTTTTAGATGAAAAATAATACTACAAAAAAGCCACATAATTTTGAATCTGCTCAAGTTCGAGAGTCGTTTAATGCTGCTGTATCAAGTTATGATGAACATGCAGTTTTGCAACGTGAAATTGGTGATCGGTTAATTGATAAACTGGATTTTATTAAACTGCAACCAAAAATAATATTGGAAGTTGGTTCTGGTACTGGTTATTGCACTACACAGCTTAAGAAATTATATCCAGCAAGCTATATCATTTCATTGGATATTGCGGATTTAATGTTACAAGCAACAAAAAATAAAATGAGTCTTTTTCAAAAATTAAAAAAACAAGTTTCATTTATGTGTGCAGATACAACGTATTTACCTTTTCAGGAAAATAGTATCGATTTTATTTTTTCTAATTTAACTTTACAATGGTGTCCAGAATTAAGGCAGGTATTTAACGAATTTCATCGGGTTTTAACACCAAATGGTTTACTGATGTTCAGTAGTTTTGGACCAGACTCCTTAAAAGAATTACGTTCTGCCTGGTCAGAGGTCGATAATTTTAGTCATGTAAATCAATTTGTTGATATGCATGATGTGGGTGATGATATGCTGGCTGCAAAATTAGCTGATCCGGTACTTGATATGGAAATGTTAACACTAACATATAAAAATATTTTTGATTTAATGCACGATTTAAAAAATGTTGGTGCTCATAATATTAATCAGACAAGGAATCATGGCTTAACCGGTAAAGGCCAAATGGATAAATTAAAACAAGCTTATGAACAATTTAGAATTGATGGAGTATTACCATTAAGCTATGAAGTTGTTTATGGACATGCCTGGATATCACCAGATAAAAATAACAATAAACCTGTTTCATCTTCTCAAGCGATAACTGTTTCATTAAATGAAATCAAATAAATCCATAGGATTTTTTATTACCGGCACAGACACGGGTGTGGGTAAAACTTATGTAACACAACAAATTTTACAAGAACTATCATCAAAATCAATCGCATGTGTTGCAATGAAACCTGTTGCAAGTGGTGCCAGTCAAACTGCAAATGGTTTGCGTAATGATGATGCGGTAAAATTACAACAAGCTTCAAATGTTTCAGTCCCCTATGAATTGCTTAACCCATATTGTTTTGAACCTGCGATAGCACCGCATCTAGCCGCTCAACAATCTGGTGTAACAATTGAATTATCTGTTATTCTGGATGCTTATCATGAGTTATCTGCATTGGCAGATATTGTGATTGTCGAAGGTGTTGGAGGTTGGCAAGTACCACTAAATACGAATGTAGAAAATTCACTTTTCGTTTCAACATTAGCTGAACAGCTGCAATTGCCTGTTATATTAGTTGTAGGTTTACAATTAGGTTGTATAAACCATGCTCTTTTAAGTTGTTACTCTATATATAGTAGTCAATGTACAATGGCCGGCTGGATAGCGAACACTATAGATAAACATTTCTTGTTCGTAAATGAGTGCGTTGCAACCTTGCAGGAACAGATATCGAAGCCAATGCTGGCAAATCTGTCCTGGAATAAAACTGAATTAAATAATTCGATTAAAAGTGATGTAATTGATCTAGATCATTTTTTAATAAATTCTTAAACTCTTACCAGATTTTTTCAGTGGACATTATATTGTGTTAATTGGGAATAATGTGTATGGTTCGCAGCACTAAACATAATGTGACAAGTTTATATTATTGTTAAATAAGTAATTGTTAATATTAGAAAAATCGAATATATTAATTTATTATATGGTTATTTTAACTTTTGTATTGCTCTGATAAGCAACATGATTTAGCATCGATTTGCACTTGAAATGGAAAATATGTACTACTTTATATTACCTCAATAAAGAGTAGCAACAATTTGTTAAACTGGTTTACAGACCGGAAATAGTAGTACAAATATGTTATCTAGCTAAATTAGTCAATAAATTGGCCGATTAGAACTGAGTTATAATGGTATAATCGAAGACTAATACTGTTGATCGAAATAAGTATTCGAAACCCGGTTTAAAATCAGTTTATTTCCCTGATTCGAATAACACAATTCAAGCAATGTAAAATTGTAACGGGTGCTAGAGAAAGAACAAAAGTAATAAATAGATTTACAGTATGCAATTCAAGCTGACATGAGCTGCATTATAAAAAGATTTAAAATTAATAAATATAACTCAATAAAGAGGTAGACGTATGTCCATACGAAACTTAACTGCCAAGGTATATCGCATGATATTAACTATCATGTTACTCGGGCCGGCAAGCGTTTTTGCAACCTATACAGAATTGAACATGCCTGTGAGTGTTACAGATCTTGGTGCAGAGATTTATAGCTTACACATGATAATATTCTGGATTGTCACTGTGGCAGGTATTGGTGTTTTTGCCGTTATGATTTATTCCATTATTTATCACCGAAAATCAAAAGGTGCAGTTGCCGTACAGTTTCATGAAAGCACTACCGTTGAAGTTATCTGGACTGTTATACCATTAGTCATTCTTGTCGCTATCGCGATTCCAGCAACATCAACACTATTGAAATATGAAGATGCCGGGAATGCCGATATCACGATAACTGCTACGGGTTATCAATGGAAGTGGCAATATAATTATCAACAGGAAGAAATCAATTTTTTTAGTAGTTTGGCCGAAGATAGTAATTTAGCACGTAAACTTGGAGCTAAAGCAGATTTAACCAAAGTAGATAACTACTTACTAAATGTTGATAATCCTCTTGTTGTTCCAGTGAATAAAAAGATACGAGTATTAACAACATCCAAAGATGTTATTCATGCCTGGTGGGTTCCGGATTTAGCAGTTAAACGTGATGCTATACCGGGTTTTATTAATGAAAGCTGGTTTAAAGCAAACAAAACGGGTACTTACCGAGGTCAATGTGCTGAGCTTTGTGGTGTTGACCATGGTTTTATGCCTATTGTTGTAAAAGTCGTTGAAGATGCAGAATATACTGCCTGGGTTGGCAAGCAAAAAGCAGCCAGTGCTGCTGCAGCTGCTGATTCAAATAAAACCTACACTTTGGCTGAACTAATGAAAAAAGGTGAAAAAGCCTATAATACAAGTTGTTCCAGTTGCCACCAAATTAACGGTGCCGGCTTACCACCAACCTTCCCGGCACTTGCTGGTAGTAAAATTGCAACCGGTCCAGTGAAAGCTCATCTTGATATGGTTATGAACGGTAGCAAGAAAAATCCAATGATGGCTGCTTATGCTGCCCAACTAAATGATTTGGATATTGCAGCAATTATCACTTACGAACGTAATGCCTGGGGCAATAAAACTGGCGATCTTGTTCAACCATCAGACATTAAGGCAGCACGCTAAGGCGTGGCTCGGAGGATAAAATGAGTACAGCAACTACAATACAAGACGACCATCATGATCATGGCGCACCTTCTGGTATAACGCGTTGGTTATTTACCACTAATCATAAAGACATTGGTACATTATATCTTTGGTTCTCATTTATTATGCTATTAACCGGTGGTGCAATGGCCATGGTAATAAGGGCAGAATTAATGTTCCCTGGAATGCAGGTTGTAAATCCAAACTTCTTTAATATGATGACAACAATGCACGGTTTAATCATGGTGTTTGGTGCCATTATGCCAGCAACGGTTGGTTTGGCTAACTGGTTAATTCCTATGATGATTGGCGCACCAGATATGGCATTACCCAGAATGAATAACTGGAGCTTCTGGTTATTACCAGTTGCAGCAACTTTATTAGTTGCACCAATGTTCATGGGTGGAGATTTTTTTGCAGGACAAGGGCCTGCCTTCGGTTGGACATTCTATGAACCGCTTTCCGGTCAGTATGACAAACTCGCATTCTTTATTTTTGCAGTTCATATTCTTGGATTTTCATCCATTATGGGTTCGATTAACATTATCGCAACCGTTCTTAATATGCGTGCTCCTGGTATGACATTAATGAAAATGCCAATGTTCTGCTGGACCTGGTTAATTACGGCATTCTTGTTAATTGCTGTAATGCCGGTACTAGCTGGTGCAGTTACCATGATGTTAACGGATAAATATTTCGGTACCAGCTTCTTTGACGCAGCCGGTGGCGGTGATCCAGTTATGTTTCAGCATGTGTTCTGGTTCTTCGGTCATCCTGAAGTGTATATTATGATTTTGCCGGCATTTGGTATTGTTTCTCAAATCATACCAACATTCGCACGTAAACCATTATTTGGATATGCCTCAATGGTTTATGCAACAGCAGCAATTGCATTTTTGTCATTCATTGTATGGGCGCATCACATGTTTACAGTTGGTATGCCGGTTGCGGGTGAGCTGTACTTTATGTATGCAACGGTAATGATTGCGGTACCAACAGCGGTTAAAGTTTTTAACTGGACAGCAACTATGTGGAAAGGCTCTATGACATTTGAAACTCCAATGTTATGGTCTATCGCATTTGTATTCCTGTTTACTATTGGTGGATTTACCGGTTTGATGTTGGGTGTTGCACCAGTGGATTTCCAATATCATGATACCTATTTTGTGGTTGCACATTTTCATTATGTACTGGTTACCGGCGCATTGTTCGCAATAATTGCGGCGGTGTATTATTGGTTACCAAAATGGACAGGTAACATGATTCATGAAGGATTAGGTAAAACACATTTCTGGCTGTCTGTTATCTCTGTTAATGTGTTGTTCTTCCCTCAGCACTTCCTGGGATTAGCCGGTATGCCTCGTCGTATTCCGGACTATGCATTACAATTTGCTGATTGGAACTTTTGGTCATCGATAGGTGGTTTTGCATTTGGTTTATCTCAAATATTGTTTCTTTTTATCGTAATTAAAACAATTCGAGGTGGCGAAAAAGCAACTGATCAGGTTTGGGAAGGTGCAGAAGGTCTGGAATGGACTATTGCTTCACCAGCGCCATACCACACATTTGTAACACCACCAGTAATTAAGTAGTTTAGATGCTAATAAATATTCCCACCTGCGGAGGGTGGGATACCTGAAACTAGAGAAAATAAATGGCAGAAGATAATAAAAAACGTGGATTAAATTTAACAGTAGTCGTGTTGGTTCTTATCGCTGCGAGTTTTTATCTGGGATTTATTTACATGGTGAGCAACAGATAATGCATAAAAAAACGATTAGCATATTAGGTTTAGTCGTTATTGCCATGTTTGGTTTTGGTTTTGCAATGATTCCATTGTATAACGTTATTTGTGATGCTTTTGGGTT
Source organism: Thiohalomonadales bacterium (assembly GCA_048060815.1). Classification (GTDB taxonomy): domain Bacteria; phylum Pseudomonadota; class Gammaproteobacteria; order UBA6429; family Thiohalophilaceae; genus CAYQUC01. The sequence continues at coordinate 9,600 of JBGMQW010000119.1, forward strand.
AAATGGCAAGTTCACTGAAATTGAGTCTGGTGATTACGATGTTGCAGCTGCTAATAAAAAAGTTGCTGAAATAGTAAAACATCTGGATACCAGTCGTAATATTAAAATTGAATTTTTAGCGACAGTAAATAAAAACTTACCGTGGGATTTTTATCCGTTAAAAAAACAAGTGATTTTACATCCCGGTGAAATAGGTGAAATAAAATTTTATGCTAAAAATCGTTCTAATCGAGATATTACCGGTCAAGCGGTACCTAGTCTGGTTCCGGGATTAGCTGTAAAATATTTTACCAAAATGGAATGCTTTTGTTTTACCCAGCAAACCTTAAAAGCTGGTGAAGAAGTTGAAATGTTATTGAAGTTTGTGGTCAATTCAAAATTACCAAAACGTTATACCACGCTAAGTTTAGCGTATACCTTTTTTGACACTAATGTGAATGGAAAGAACGTATCAAAACTATCAACAAGTCAAAGTACCACGAAAAAACAGCAAGAAGTTGTTGTTACTAAAAGTTTTAAATAAAATATAAGCAAATACTTACGTAAATATTAAGTAGATAAAAAAAGAGAGGCATCAAATGTCACAAGCACCAGGTAGTTATTATCTTCCATCACCAAGCCATTGGCCATTAATCGGTTCAATTGCATTCTTTTTTCTGTTGGGTGGTTTTGCGAATGCATTAACATCGGCAGATCCTCAAACTGGTGAATTTGGTTCATTTATCCCAATGTATATTGGTGTGGCTATTCTGATTTTCATGTTGTTCGGTTGGTTTGGAACCGTTATTCGTGAAAGTGAAAGTGGTCTATATAATGAGCAGGTTGATGTTTCTTTCCGAATGGGAATGATGTGGTTCATCTTTTCTGAAGTCATGTTTTTTGCGGCATTCTTTGGTGCTTTGTTTTATGCACGTAATTTCGCAGTGCCGTGGTTAGCCGGTGACGGAAATAATCTAATGACGCATACTGATCTTTGGAATAATTTCAAAGATATATGGCCATTACTAGAGACACCTTTACACACAAATCCTGATACGGTGATTAATACCAGCCAAAAAGCGTTTTCAAAACCGGAAGCCATTATTGATCCCTGGCATATCCCTGCGATTAACACCTTAATTTTATTATCCTCAGGTGTAACTGTAACTTTTGCTCATTGGGCATTGAAAAAAGCGCAACGTCCACAATTGGTTTTTTGGTTGTTTGCCACAGTTGTTCTTGGTTTCATATTTGTTTATTTACAAATTGATGAATATGGTGAAGCATATGAAAACGGTTTGAAATTAACTAGTGGTATTTATGGTTCAACATTCTTTATGTTAACCGGTTTCCACGGATTTCATGTCACCATGGGTGCTATTATTTTATCCGTAATTATGTTTCGCTCAATGAAAGGGCATTTCACCGAGAAACACCATTTTGCATTCGAAGCAGCTGCCTGGTATTGGCATTTTGTTGACGTGGT
>JBGMQW010000120.1:0-10833 GCA_048060815.1 Thiohalomonadales bacterium
TTGTTTACCAAGTGCATGTGCAATATCATTCATTGCTCTTAACATTGCCTGGTCTACCGGGCTATCTGTCATATTTTTAACAAAACTCCCGTCAATTTTAACAATGTCAACCGGTAGTTCTCTAAGATACGCGAAAGACGACATACCGCTACCAAAATCATCAAGTGATGTTTTGCAACCTAATTTCTGTAGATCAGATAATAATATCACCGCGGTATTCATATCTGCTATTGCCGATGTTTCAGTAACTTCAAAAGTTAGTGCATTGGCGTTTAAATTGTATTTGTTTAATAATTCAGGAATTAGCTTAGGAATTTCAGGCACAGTTAAAGACTGTGCTGATAAGTTAACCGAAAATCGTATTTCTGGAAATTGTTTCCGAATTTGTGATAAATATTTAATAGCATTTTTAATAACCCAGATGTCAATTTCAACCGCTAATCCAAAACGTTCAGCTGTTGGTAAAAAAGCAAACGGCATTATTATTGCTTCATTTTCATCACGCATTCTGATTAGTACTTCATAAGATTCGAGATCTTGAGTACATGTATCTACTATTGGCTGTAATGCCAGTACGAAGAAATCATTCTCAATTGCTTGTTTTATTCTGCGAGACCATCCCATATCAAGAGACATTGTTTTAACGTCACTGGAATCACTTGCGCTAAAGATATGAATACGATTTCGTCCTGCACGTTTTGCAAAATGGCAGGCAACATCGGCTTGTGACATAACCTCGCTAGTTGATTTAGTGTCTGAGTTTATAATAGCTACACCAATTGAACAGCCTATATCAACTATCTGTCCTTCATAATGTAACGAATAGTTTGCTATTCGTTCCCTAAAGTCCTCTGCAATTTTTTCGACTCGATCGATTTCATCTTCGCTTAATAAAATTACAAACTCATCACCACCAAGCCTGGCTAATAAATCTGTTTTACGTGTACGATGTTTTAAGACTTGTGTGATATCAACTAGTATTTTATCACCAGCAGCATGCCCCAGTGTGTCATTAACATATTTAAAATTATCAAGATCAATATATAAAATTGAGCAGCTGAATTTGTTATTTCTTTTTACTTTTTCTACAACTTTATTTAATTCTTCATTGAAATAAACACGATTATGTAATCCTGTTAAACCATCATGTTCGGCCAGGTACCGTAGATTTTCTAATAAGTTTTTTTGTTGAGTAATATCTGCAATTAAAGCTGTGTATTTTACTTTTGAATCCAGAATCATTTTACTTGATTTGAAAGATAGTGAAAATGTATCACCATTTTTTCTGTGACCGATTATATTATTATCTTTGTTATCAAGATTGATTATTTCATTACGTAAAAAATAGTTTAAATATTTTTCTCTATTTTCAAATTCACTAGATGAAATATAGTTGGTTAATAAAGTTCCAATAACTTCATCTTTAGACCGTCCAAATAATTCTACTGCTGCGGAGTTCCATGTTTCAATAAGGCCATTTTCATCAAATGTGACAATGCCTTCAGCTGTATTGTTTAGTATTGATTGTAAGCGTTCCTGTCTTGCATTAACTTCATTTCTCATATTTGAAAAAGCACCTACCAGGTCATTTATTTCGCGTAAATTATAATTTGGTAGTATTACATCTTTAACCCCATCCGCTTCTGCTTTTAATGCGTTTGACACACGCTGTATAGGACGTCTAATTTGAAATTCGAAAGCCAGAGCACCAAATAATCCTGATAGAAATATTAATAAAGTTAAAAACCAGATTGAATTTGATACTTCGTCAGCAGTTTCAGTAGTTGTTTTAATATCAAGTGTAGATTGAAACTCGATATCATTTTTTATAGCGTGTAAATTATTCCATACAGAATTAAATAATGGGTAAATTTTATTTTTTAACAATGAAGTATCTAATCGCCATGTTTCGGATGAAGTATAAAATATTTTTATTTTTTTGAAATTATTATTCCATGATTTTTTGTAAGCGATAAGGTTTTCAACTGAATCACTTTGTTGAAATCCTAATTTTCCTTTTTTATCTAAAGCTTGTAATTCTTTTAGATATTGTGAAATTTGATTATCATAGATTGCTATATCATTTAAGGTGGATTTCGTGCTTGATTCAATTGAAACATTAAATATTCCAACTCGACTTGCTACAAAAAGTCGAACTAGACTAATTTTTTGAGCCCATGCAAGTTGTAATTTCGAAAATATTTTCAGTATATTTTGTTGGTCTTTATTTGTACTATCTTCTTCAGCTTCCTGTATAGCAATTGTAGCTGCATTGAAAAATTGTTTGTTACCAGGATTTAATTTGTAAACTAATATGGGCAATGCTGGAAATACTTTAAGAGGATCAGCTCGAAGGTTAAAAATATTTTTCAATTCGGTTTTTAAATTTGAAATATTGTGTATTAATTCTAAAGAGAGTTTTTTAAGATTATCATTTGATTGTATAAAATGTTTATTGAGTAATAATTCTGTTTCAGGATTAATATCATTAAAAGCAATATTAATGTTATTAATAAAATCATTATTAGACCCTAACATAGAGTCCTGTAAGTTTGTATTTAACTGCCATAAGTCATTACTAATATCGATTAAAATTCCAATAACAACTGCACGTTCAGAAAGTCGGGTTGACATATTTTGCGCGGATTGAATAATTCGGTTATTTGATGTCCATGCAAAAATTCCGGTCAAGCTTACAACAACAATTGCCATAAGAAGAAAACGACCAAGTAATGAATTCAAACCACAAGTTTTGGTTATATAATCAAATAACAAGTTTAACTTTGATTGTTTATTTTGTGATTCCATAGATATTGTAATGAATTTATATTTGCCTAAAATAAATAACCTGAAATTAAATCATTTTTAGGGGCTAGATATAGTAAATACTTTGCGCCATAGTTTAATATCGGCATAAATTGCTATGTTTTTAATAATTTAGCTAACAGTTATGAACTTTATTTAGTAGAGTTAAAGAATATTCAAGTAATTGATAATAAAGATAATTTATTATCAGGAATTATTGAAATAATAATTATAGCCGCAATGATGCAAGGAAAAGATTAAATATCTCGAGTTCAAGTTAAACCTAGATTCCGCAGTCTAATCTTACGAAGGAAGATTAGGAGACATTATTACTTTGATATTAACAACATAGCGTAAATACCATATTCACCAGTAGGGTGAAGACGCTACGCCAGTCGAACACTCAATACTACACTGCACGGCGTTCAACTGCGGAATCTAGGTTAAATAATAATATTATTTTTTTCTTGACGTACTTGGTGGTTAGAATTTTTACCCGCCAGTAACAGACATAAATCGAACTATTTGACTTGGTTTCTCATTAAAATCGTGTTTTTCAGGTTTTAGATTTATTGCATGTCGAATATGCATCTCAAGTTCAGCGTCACTAATACCTGAACGTAATAGTGGCCGTAATGGATAATTATTTTCCTGTCCAAGACACAGATATAAAGTACCATCAACTGATAATCGAACACGATTACAGGTTTCACAAAAGTGTTGTGACATGGGTGTTATAAAACCAATTCGTAAATTTGTACCAGCAACCTGGACATAGCGGGCTGGTCCACCACCGGGCATCATGCCAGGTATTAAGCTAAATTTTTCTGCTAAACGATCTTTAACTATTTTTAAATTTAAATACTGTTGGCTCGCTTCACGACCAGTATCACCCATCGGCATGGTTTCAATAAAGCGTAAAGTAAAGTTATTTTTTATACAAAATGCCACCATGTCTTCGATTTCATTATCGTTAACACCTTTCATAACCACCATGTTAATTTTAATTGGGTTAAAATCAGCATCTTTTGCGGCCATTAAACCGGAAATAACTTTTTCGAGCTTGCCGGATGTAATCATTTTAAATTTTTCAGGATTCAAAGTGTCAAGACTAACGTTAATGCGTGCGATACCACTGTTTTTTAATGCTCGTGCTTGTTTTGACAGGCGTGTAGCATTTGTCGATAATGATAAGTCTTCAATTCCTGGTAGTTGTGACAGTGATTTAGCAAGTGTTGCTATGTTTTTACGAACCAGTGGTTCACCACCGGTAATACGAATTCGTTTTGTTCCTAATCGACCAAATGCGGCAATGACTCTTTCTATTTCATCAAATGTTAACCAGTTTTCTGGTTCTTCAAAGTTTTTAAATCCTTTCGGCATACAATAATGACATCGTAAATCACATTGATCGGTAACCGATAACCGTAAATAATCAATGGTTCTATTATAGGGGTCAGTTAATGTCCCCGATGATAATAAGCTTGTTGTCATTATTTAATTTTAAATTACATTAGTTGTAGGCTGTTTATTTTCAGATTCTAGTATAGTTAATTCGCTGTAGATTTAATATTTAAATATAAAGAGATTATCCCTTCATATTTTCAGTTATTTAGTCCATGCTCCCTTCGCTATCCGATTTTTTTTGAACTTCATCCATAATGGCTCTTAATTCTTTTGCCCATGTCAGGAAAATTGGTTTTAAACTTTTATTTGGGTACATTTCACCTAAGCGTTCGGGATTTGTCGCTGTTAACAAAGTTTGTCCGTTTTCAGAAAAAATGGCGATTTTTAATGGTAAGTATGGAATCAACTCAGGATATTTTTCAACAAGTTGATTAATTTGTGTTAATTTACCATAAAAAACAACCCGGTATTTATCAGTTTTGTAACCCATTTTAGTTAATCCAACATCAATTCGTTGAATTCGTGACAGGGTATTACCGCTATTTCTAATCGCCTTTTGTAATGACGCCATTGTTTCTGGAAATGGTTGGGATGAACGAATCATAAAAAGGTCATCGGCAATAGCGACATTTTGAATAGCCGATAGTAATAAAAAAGATAACATCAATATAACTTGAGTGATTGAAATTTTGTTTTTAAAAATCATAATAGAGCTTCCTCAATAATTTCAATATAGATATCGCGTAATTCACGACAAGAACGATCCAGTTCTGAATTATTAAATAATTTACTTAATCGAAGTGGGTTGATGGCCATTACAGTTACCTTGCCTTTTTGTTCTACTACAGTAACGCGACAAGGGAGAAACATACCAACCCGCGGATCAATGCCAAGTGATTGGTTGAGTAAACTAAAATTACAAAAATAGACAATGGTTTGTTTGGCATTACCCTTTCCATCAGCAACAAAGCCATTATCCAGTGTTTGAGTTCGGATGATTTTAAAATTCTTGCCAATGGCAGCTCTTTTAATACTCTCTACAGTTTCTGCAACTGAATAAGTGGATTCAAATGATATTATTGGACTAAGTTCATCTTGTTTTTTCTTCGGTTTGAATTTTTCAAAACTTCGCACATAACTAACTATATCATTAATGTTTGAATCCGATAGTCCTTGTTCTTTATAAGATATCATAGGTGTTCCACGACGACCTTTAACGACTGCTCGCTTAATCATATGATCAGTAGCTGAGGCAAGAAAACCGGAATTGTTCAATGCCGGTGACATTATCGGTAGATTTCGTGGTCTGGAGAATGTTACACCAGTTCCTTGTCCTCCTTCACCGAAAGCACCATGGCATACTGAACAATACGTGCGGTACAATTTTTTACCACTGTTAATATTGCCTTTAATTTTTGTTTTGTTCTCTTTAGGTATTTTGACCTTGGCAAAACTGCGCATGTATTTTATTATTGCGTTAACATCAGCATCACTGAGTTGTGTAAAGGCAGGCATGACGCGACCGGATCTTCCAATCCGGATTGTTTTACGTAAGTATTCATTAGAAATACTGGATTGAAAATCAGGTAGTGACAAAGGTACGCCGACGCCACCATCACCAGTATTACCATGACAAGCTGCACAATGTTGTTTGTACAAATGCTCACCAGAATGATTTGCAAAAACATTAATTGCCAAGCCATACAAAGTAAGAAACATAATAAGTTTGAATTTAAAGGATTTAGTATTCATGATGCACTATTTGGATCCTGTATTAAAAAATATAAAATATTAACAGAGTGTAAAAGCTACTGTATTAGAAAACTCTGATATAGATCAAGTTTTAATTGTATTTATAATTTTATTTTGTATTCATTATTTGGTTATTATTTATTACGACGATTGCTTCATAAGTTATTGTAATATAGAGTGTATTAATTGTAGCCCAGTATTTTTATGTTTAAATTTTGTACATATAGCTATGGTTCAGCAATAATAACGTTAAAATACAATATTAGAATATTGATATAAATTGATATAGATCAAAGATACTAACGTTGAATCGCATATTATCATTTCTACGGAATAGCACATTACGTTACGTTAATAATTAAAATATAGATGAGGGAAAAGTGTGAAAAATCGATACCAATTAACTGTACTATTAGTAAGTGTAGTAAGTGCTTCATTGTTACTCTTTGCTTGCGACCAAAAAGCACAAAATAATACATCTTCTGGAACCCAAACTTCAACACCGGTTGCTCGGTCAGTAGCTGTTGGTGTTCCAGTTAAAATTGATCCGGCATTGGCAAAAAAGGGCGAAGGATTATATCAACAAAATTGCATTTTCTGCCATCAACCTGATGCCATTGGTAAACCTGGCTTTGCACCGTCACTCACCAATAAAGAATTTTTAAGCGTTGCAACCAATAAATTCTTAATGGGAACTATACGTGATGGTCGACCCGGTACCGGGATGCCGCCTTTTGCGCATTTAGGTCGAAAACAGGTTGAAGCCATCGTGGCGTATCTACGTGACCATGCTAAATTACCGGATGTTTCTGCTTCAGTTAACGCACAGCTTGAATCTCATGGCGATCCTCGGCTTGGCGAAACCTGGTTTCATCAAATTTGCAGTTCTTGTCATGGATTTAATGGCGATGGTTATTCAGCCGGAGGTACCGGTACTGCAATTGGTAAAGCAGGATTTTTAAATAAAGTAACGGATGGCTTTATTCGGTTTACGATTGTTAATGGCCGCACGAATACTCGAATGCTAGGTTTTAAAGGCCCGGCTGCAATGGCAGATTTATCGGATAGAGAAATAGATGACATTATTTCTTATCTACGAACCGTGCCTAGTAAAAGCTAACAAGTAAAAATTAGCAGTTACTAAAAATAAGCATTCAGAAATTTAAAGGAGTTAGTAAATGAAAAGAATTAAAATGTCTCGTCGGGATTTCCTTAAAAGCAGCACATTTATCACCGGCGCGGCCGCTGGTACCGGTTTATATGTTGGCAAAAATCCAGAGTTAGAAGCAGCACCGGTTGCTGCTGCAGAAGCTGGTGAACGAACCACCGCACTTGCGCAGTGTCCTTATTGTGGTGTGGGTTGTGGTACGATTATTCAGACAGAAAACGGTAAAATTGTCTCAATGCGACCTGATAAAGACCATCCAACAAATTATGGTCTGCAGTGCATAAAAGGGCTAACCGCAGCGGAACCAATCTATGTAGATCGAATGGAAGGCGACCCGTATGTCCGTAAAGATGTTTGGGAAGAATGGCAAAAAGCTAATCATGGTGACATGGAATACATTAGTAAAACCAAAGGCTCGTTTGATGAAGAACATTTTGTCCGTGTACCTTATGCCGAAGCATCGGATATGGTGGCACGTAAAATTGCTTTTTTGGCAAAAAAATATACCGGTAACTCAATTGCGTTATATGGCTCTGGTCAGCTAACAATGGAAGGGCAGTATCTAGAAAATTTATTTATGAAAGGGGTGTTGGGTTCCAATACTATTGAAGCTAATGCACGTATGTGTATGACTTCTGCAGTAACCGGTTATTTTAAAACTTTAGGTTCTGATACACCACCGCTTGCCTATGAAGATATTGAGCTGAGCGACATGATTATGCATTTTGGTCACAATGCCCGTGAATCACATCCAATTATTTTTTGGCGTGCAGCCGATCATAAACGTAAAAATGATATTCCTACTGTGGTAGTTGATCCGCGTTATACCGGTACATCCAAGGGTTATGAAGATATTAATCCAAAAAACTCTGTACACGTCCCTATATTAAATGGCGATATCAGTTTCTTAAACGCAATTGCGCATGTGTTATTAAAAGATCACGATGACGTGATTGATTGGAAATTTATGAAAGCACATACTACCGGATGGAAAGAATATGTCGATGGTGTAACAAAAGATTATAGTCCAGAGCAAGTGCAAGATCGCATGGGTGGTAAAAACCATGATGTATCACCCGAACTTATTCGTAGAGTAGCCGGGATGTTTGCTGATGCGACACGTAAACGTATAGTACGAAGCAAAGGTAAACAGGAAGGTAAAGGTTATGGTGGTGTAATCATCATGTGGGGTATTGGTTATAATCAGCACCTCCATGGACAGCACAATGTTATATCTATTATTAATCTATTAACCATGACCGGTAACCTCGCAAAACCGGGTTGTGGGCCATTTTCAATGACAGGGCAACCCAATGCCATGGGTGAACGCTTTACTGGTGGATTAACTGACCGCCTGCCATTTAACCAGCCATTAAAAAATGCAGCACATCGTAAACACATGGCCAAACAATGGGGGGTACCGGAAGCGAATTTAATTACCGCAATGAACGCTAAAAATGACGGTATGGCTATCGGAATGATGGAGCGTGCATTAAAAGGTGAAGTTAAGGCGATGTTCTTTGTATACGCCACTCATATTGATTTACCGGATCAATACAATCTGGTTCGACCAGCGCTGCAAAAAACGTTTAATGTCATACAGGAAATCTATCGTCATGCACCAAATAACCTGTATGCCGATGTTATTTTTCCGGCAGCGACCTGGGGTGAAGTTGACGGTGTTTATATTAGTTCTGAGCGTAGAATTAACCGTACTGAAAAAGCGGCCGAGCCACCTCCAGGATGCCGTCCTGATATGGATATGGTGATCGATAAAGGTAAAGAGATCGCACATCTACTTGGACTTGATGCCGATAAAATATTCCCGTGGAAACGCATGAAGGATGGTTTTTACGATGCTGAAGAAATTTTTCGAGCCGTTGTAGTTGCGTCTGAGGGTACCGATACCGATTTAACGGGTATGCTGGAAGTTGAAAAAATCGATAAAAAAGGTTTGTATGATCAATTGATTGAACTACGTGGAGTTCAATGGCCCGCACCAACCTATGAAAATGCCAAAGCCGGCGGTACCAAACGTCGTTTCATGATGCAGGAAGGTGTGTGGAAAAACAAACCTTATGGTTATTTTCGTACCAGTGATGGTAAGGTACATATGAAGTTGTGTTTGCAAGATTATAGTCGACGCAAAGAGATCACTAAAAAACTCATGGAATTTGGTAGTAAAGAGGGCGTTTATACTATTGATAACCTTGCCTTGTTAAAACAGGCGCGTGATATGGCACTAACACCGGATCTTCCCGATGAAGAATCACGTGGTAAACTCTGGAATGAAGTTCCAAAAGATAAATATCCTTACTGGTTAGGTTTAGGAGTAGTGTATGAACATTTCCATACGGCTAAATCAAATCGAAGTCCGACAACTCGACGACTGGTTCCTGAAATGTACGTTGAAATGCATGTTGACGATGCCAAAGAATTAGGTATTAACGACGGTGATAAAGTTCGTTTGGTAACACGCCGAGGTTCTTATGAAGCGAAAGCCCAGGTTGGATCAAATAGTTTAGTAAAACCTGCTCGTAATATTGTGCCTCGCGGTTATATGTTTAGTCCCTGGAATTTATCCGTAGCAGACAGTGCCGATCCGAAAAAGAACAAGTGGTTGGTAAATGGCGTCTCCAATCGCGCTTGGGATATTGTTTCAGGACAAGTGGATTTTAAGAAGCTCGCATGTCGCGTAGAAAAGGTATGAAAATAAAATTGTTAATTTTGGTTTTCGATAGATAGTATGAAACGAAGACGTTTTTTAGAGTATTTAGCCAGTTCCTCCTTAATGGCTATTATGAGCAGTGAGGGTGTTGCAGCGACCTTTTCACCCTCACTGCGATTTTTAAGACCACCGGGCTCACACGACGAAGAATTATTTTTATCGCGTTGCATTCGTTGTGGTAAATGTGGTGAGAGTTGTCCAAACCGATGTATAAAATTTTTTAATACAGAGAATGGCTTAACATCACTGGATACGCCGTATATAACTCCCCGCGAACAAGCCTGCATTTTATGCATGAAATGTGGTGATGTCTGTCCGACCGGAGCAATCCCCAAAGTAGAACATGAAGCCAATGCCATTATGCAAGATGTGCAAATGGGTGTTGCGCGGGTAGATACTAATTTATGTTTGTCCTATCAGGGTAAAACGTGCGGTGTATGTTATCGCGCTTGTCCATTACAAGATGTAGCAATTAAAGTTGGTATGCTGGAGCAACCGCATGTGCTGGATAAATGTGTTGGTTGTGGTTTGTGTGAACGATCGTGTATTCAAATTCCACAAGCGATTCGAATAATCCCGAAGCATCGAGTTTAAAAAATTAACCGCTAAGGCGCCAAGAACGCAAAGAAAACATTAAAACTATTTTTTTACGCCCTCTCCCCTTCGGGGAGAGGGCTGGGGTGAGGGGAAGATGCTTTCGCACTGAATTTTATACCCTCATCCTGGCCTTCTCCCGTAGGGAGAAGGAATGGCTATTTATTTATGTATTAAATTTTTTCCTTGGCGTTCCTGGCGCCTTGGCGGTTCAAAAAAATTATGGAACAAAGAACAAAACCAACCAGCACTCTCCGGCATTTAAACAAATTAAGATGGCTGGTATTGAGTCTGGTATTTTCAATTTTAATAATGTTACCGTTCATCCATTTATATCAAACTTATGAAGCGGCACATGCTTATGATTTATTAACGCCAA
>JBGMQW010000121.1:0-10782 GCA_048060815.1 Thiohalomonadales bacterium
GGATGGCGAATAGCGCGTCTTTAGTAGGCTGCACCGGTTTCATGTCCGATGGATTGTGTAAACACTATAACGTAAGCACCGTATAACTGCTCTTTGTTTTTAGTATATGTTAACGGGACAGCAGTGATTTCATTTATAAGTTAGCACAATATTGATGTCAATTGTGTGAATAAATCGATTGTCAGATTTCATCATAATTGCAACTAAATTTACCATTTTTCACAGTTAATGCTGCCACATTACCGGGTTTTAATGTCTTTGAGGGAAAGAAGTGGCATCGATTCCTCAACCGGCGCATAGCATGGACTCGGATTGCAAAGGACTGCACGCTGGATCATTTAGTAACAAAAATCAAATCTGGATGAATTAAATAGGACTAAATTATGAAAAATAAAGATATGTTTCTGATCGAGGATGACGGAGAACAGAAAAATACGCAAACGTTGAAAAATTCTTTAGAGGATATGTTATTAAATATACTAACTTCAGTTGGATTTATAATTGCTTTGGTGTTAATTGCAGTGAATGTAAATGCAGGAATAATTGCTGATAATATAAATTTCAAAAAAAATGATGTTAGTATGAAAGTATCGGAAATGATTATTAAAACTGAATTAATTCAAGGTTTTAAAAATAAAAGTAAAAAATTATTAGAAGGAATTCATCTATTTTCTGTACCGGATTCAGCAGTTGATAAGCATGTCAATCTCTATAATAGAGAACTCAAAAATATTAAAACAAGAGTAAAGTACCATCGCAAAAAGAAATCGTTAGCAATATTTCGAGGATTGAAAACCGGTACCTCTGTAAATTCATTTAGAGGGGCTGGTTCAATCATTCAAATTATTAAAGAGCAAATATTCCTGATTATTGGATTTTTATTATTATTGCTAGGTACAGTTTTCGCAGTAAAACAACTGTCGTTATTGAAGAAAAATACCAGAACAATATTATAATGTGGTTCTCAGTCCTAAAGATTTATTATCGATTAAGATATTATCGTCGAAAATTAAAAATACGAGCAATAGTCATACATCGAAAGATGTCGCGAAGCTTAAGAGAGCGGAATATAGGGATTAGAAAATTAAACACAAATTATGTGCTTTTTTTCCTGTTTTTTTTATCATTTATTCTTATCCCGAGTTCAGGTTAACTAGGAGACCTAAAATTCTCACTTTGCAAGTCTATAATGAGCTCATCATAAATAGTCTGCAGGCCATTACCATAAGCTTTAATAGTATCAACCAATTTATCGGTGTTGGCCGTTATTTTACTGTAGTATCGTTTGTTTATGTAAATAGAATTATTTGATTTATTATAAAGCCGGATGTCCATGGTGATAACTGCGATATATCCATTTGATGTTATATCCCGATGCATTGAAATTAACTCTGCTTCTAATAAATATTTAGTACGTGTATTCAGGTTATATGAAACGACATCGGGCGCAATACCAATTGTTTTTAAATATTGTACTAAATTATCCTGAATTAATTTTGAGGGAGACTTTTCCCAATGATGGTAATGATAACGACTTAATTTAATATTATCAGTTTTCTCAGTATAAATAAGAGTTCGTTCACCATATATACCATGAGTAATGATCTTTTTAATACCTAAAGAACCATTTAATATTGGTTTAGTAATTTTAGTACCGACTAATTCAGGAAGTCTATAGTAGTGATCGTCTGGAATACTTGAGCTTCCACCAAAACAGGATGTGAGTGATAAAATAATTAATATAATCAGAGTTAATTTTATACTTAAAAAACTCATTTACTCTCCGATAAATCTTCTGGTGATTTACCACTAAGAACTACAGCTGGGTTATTTCGAATTTGTCTGGTGAACTCATTGAAGTTTCTCGAAGCTTCGTCAATATTGTTAATAATGGTATTTACATTTTCAGATAATGTGGTTAATGTATTGGTTAAGCTCATAATTGAAGCTTTTAGTTCTTGTTTATTATCAACCACCAGGTTATGACTGGTATTGACTAATTCATTAAGTTTCTTTTCGGTTTGAATGAAATGCTTTGAAACTTGTAATAAATTTTTTGACATAGCATTTGTATTGTCGATGATATTAAGAATTTTAGTAGTTCGAGTTTTATCCGTTAAAACGGCTAATTGTGCTGAATTTTTCTGTAGGCTTATTAATAACTCATTTATGTTATCCGTGATTTCCGGGAATTTGTTTGCCAAATCTTTACTGACTACACCGAGACCAGAATTGAGGCTATATAGTAACGGTTTAATATCAGCAGATAAATCACTAAATATTTTTGACAAACTTATGGCATCTTTGCTCGCAATTGTAGCGCCGGTTTTTAAAGGTGTACTAGAGTTACCCTCGGTAATTTCAATTTGATTTTCAGATAATAAACCGGGCTGTACAATGCTGGCATAACTATCTGAGGGTATATTCCAGTCACTTCTTATTGATAATTTTACTTTAAATTTTGTACCTGTATCTATAGTATTAACAGGAGTAACTTTACTAACATAACCAATGTTATAACCTCCAAAAGTAATAGAAGTTCCATTTTTAATGCCTGTTATTGCGTGATAATAGGCGAAGTAATCTACAGTTTTTTCTGTTCTACCCGTGATTTGAACTAAGCTTACAATTAACAGTATAAGCATAATTAAAACAAAACTGCCAACTTTAAAATAATTTATATGATCTTGTTTCATTATTCTGGATTATAAATTTTAATGTGTTAACCGATTTAAATAAGTTTCGTGATCTGTATTTTCTTTTCTGGCTCGTCTATGAAGCAAATCCTGTATTCGTTCATTATCAGAATTCTTTACAATTTCAACAGCGTTAGAAATCAGAATATCACCCTGATCCAGTACTGTAATCCGGTCTGCTATTTTATAGGCGCTTTCCAGTTCATGGGTCACAACAACAATGGTCATGTTCATTGCGGTTCGAAGTTGTAAAATTAATTCATCCAGTTCAACGGCAGCTACGGGGTCAAGCCCTGCTGATGGCTCATCAAAAAATAATAATTTTGGATCCATAACAATAGCTCTTGCCAAAGCGACACGTTTAATCATTCCACCGGATAATTCTGACGGCATTAAATCCTCAAATCCTGCGAGATTGACTACTTCAAGTTTCATACGACTCATTATCTTCATGGTTTTTTCATCAAGGTTGGTATGTTCACGCAGTGGCAACATAACATTCTCACCTACGGTTAATGATCCAAAAAGTGCACCACCTTGAAATGCAACGCCCATTTTACGGCGCAAATTTTGTAGTTTGTTATAATTACAGGTTGTTAAATCCTGGCCTAAAAGCGAAATATGTCCAGAGGTTGGTGTTTCTAATGCAAGCATGTGTCGGAGTATGGTGCTTTTCCCCGAACCACTGCCACCCATGACAATCATAATTTCACCATCTTTTACTGACATACTTACTTTATTTAAAATTTTTCGCTCGCCATAATGTGCAACGAGATTTTTAACGGTAATAACGTTATTTGATTTTTGTGAATTTTCTGTATTCATTTTATTTTATCGGTTTAATAAAAACGTAAATAACATATCAGCTACAACGATGGCACTAATGGATAAAACAACAGATCGCGTGGTAGCTCTACCGACACCTGCAGCACCACCAGTTACCAAAAAGCCATTGATACAGGAAATTAATGCGATCAAAATTCCAAACACAAGCGCTTTAATTAACCCTTGTCGAATATCATCCACACTTAAGACATCTAAAGTACGAATCATATATGTATACAAACTGATGTTTAGTTCAAAGGCAGTGTAGACTCCGCCTCCCAGTAAACCCATGAGATCACCAAGAATTACCAGACAGGGCACAGCTAAGACCATGGCAATAACAATCGGTGACACTAGATATCGGACAGGATTAATACCCATTACTCGAAGTGCATCAATTTCCTGTGATTCTTTCATCGAACCAATTTTTGCTGTAATTGCTGAACCAGAACGTCCGGTAACAAGAATTGAAATAATTAATGGAGAAAATTCTCTGGTAATGGATAATGCAATTCCAATGATAACTTGTGACTCTGCACCAAATGTTTTTAATGTCTCTATCCCCTGAATTGCCAACATTATTCCTATAGCAAATGTGAGGATTGAAACTATGGGTATTGCATTTACACCGATAGTATTAATTTCCTGGATGATTGAAACCAGCTTAACGCGTTGTTGTTTTTTCTTACCAGATATTAACCAGTAAATGGATTCAAACAGAGTTGTAAAGATATAACCAAACTCTTCAATAAACAACACAGTTTTACGTCCAACTTTGTCGACGTATATATAGAGAAAATTATTTTTAATATTTTCTGACATTTTAGTTTATTTTTTTGCGGCTTGTTCAAATGTATCGAATATCGGAAATATTTTGTCTAACCGTGCTAATTTGAACACCATCATTGCGGCTTCACTAACGCCAATTAATGAAAAATCGAGCTTTCCGGCTTTTGCGGTTTGAAACCCCTCGACTAAACTGGCAACACCGGAACTATCTATGTAAGTAACCTTTGATAAATCGACCAGCACATTTTCGTGTTGAGACAATGCATCAAGAATTTGTTGCCGTGCAGTTTTTGAATACGACATGTCAATAGCATCGGTTAATAATATGACAGTATAGTTGTCTCTTTTTGTCGTTTGATATGCCATAATTAACCTATATTATTTTACGCAATTCAAGTATGTTTCCACTAAAATTCTTATCTTCTAAATAACTTACACTATCCATTAATTGGTGAATAATATGAACTCCAATACCACCAGGTTTTATATCATCTAATTCTCGTGATTTAATTTTTGAGGGATTAATTTTTTTAGCATGATCGATAAGTTGAATTATAATCTCTCTAGTATTCCCGTTTTTAGAGTGCGCTACTAAAACTGAAAATTCGTAATTTGGATCATTATTGTAACCATGTTGAATAATGTTCATACAAGCTTCATTTACTGCCAGTATTATATTTTCAGTAATTGTGTTGTTTACATTATTAAGCTCACATTTTTCACGTATATACTCTCTGATATCTTTTAGAACATTACATTTTGACTGGAATGTTTTTTTTGAAAATGCATTCAAAATACTTATCGCCCTTCAATTATCAGTAGAGTGATATCATCATGTAATGCAGATTTATTTTCAAATACCGATACAATTTTCTTCAAACGTTCACTTTTTTCAAGTGTAACTACTTTAGATATTAATTTTTGCAAGCCGTTTATTCCAATTTCCTGGTTATTGGATAATTTCCCTTCTGACACACCGTCAGTGTATAAATATAAAGTACTGTCTTTTAATGAGAATGTTTGAACGGGAAAGTCGCATCCTGGAATAATTCCAAGTGGAATAGTAAGAGCATCTATTTGTTTTACATTTCCAGTTTTATCAAATAATAATCCAGGCGGATTCCCGGCGTTAATAATTTCAACCGACTTATCTTTTGGATGATAAATTCCAGCTATCATCGTTATAAACATTCCTCTGATATTAGTTTCACAAAGTTCAGAATTAATTATCGATAATAGTTGATCTGGTTTCGAAACTTTTTTAGCAAGACACCGGAATAAACCACTGGCTTTTGCCATCAACATCGCTGCGTGCGTTCCTTTTCCTGAAACATCGGCTAATGTAAAATAAATGTCACCGTTTTTTAGTTCAATATAATCATAAAAATCACCGGATAATTCCTTTGCCGATATATTGATCCCGACAACTGGAAATGATTTTTCTCTTTCCTTGGGTTGTAGGCTGGTTTGAATTTCGCGCGCTAAAAATAGTTCACGATCAAGTTCTTTTGACAAGCGGTCACGCTCTTTCAGAGTATTTTCAAGTTTCCATGTTAGTTCTTGATAAGATAAATTATCGGATGCTAATTTTTCATTGGCCTCACGCATAACATGTTCAAAATCAAGATCGCTTTTAATATGTAAACCCAGTGCATTTGATGCCTGTGCCACTTGATCCGGAATATCTTTTAATAGGATATCAATATCTTCTGTTGGCATATGTAACAAGCTTTCAAGAATTTCCATGCTTTCTTTTAAAACAATTGATTTGTTTTCAGCACTGAATAACGAAGCTAACCAATCTGAACAATGCAGGACATTACAAAGTTGGGGTTTGTTAGTTTCATCTAAAGCGCAGGTGTGGTGGTGACTAATGGCATTAGTTAAATCTTCCGGCAGAGACCACAACTTGCCTAATACCTCCATGACCTGGTCATGAGTGTAACCAAACATTTCTTGTTCGATATGGTAACGCTCATGTGGTGTTTTAAGTCTTAAGCTATCCCATTGTTTCATTTGGTCGGTATTTAAATGAAATAACACCATAATGCCAAAATCTTGCAATAGACCAGCAGTGAAACAATCATCATGATCGAATTTTAATTTTAAACCAATATGCCTGGCACTCACTGCGCGTAATAAAGAATCGCGCCAATAGGAGTCAGTATCAAAATTAGCAAAAGTATCGGAATTAATGGCGTCACGTACTGCAATGCATAGTGCCAGATTTCGCAGTGTTCGATGTCCAATAATACTAATGGCTTTGTTTATCGATGCTACTTCAGTTCCCAGACTAAAAAATGAGGAATTGACCAAACGCAGTATTTCGGCTGTAAGAGTTAAGTCACTACTAACAAGATCAGATAATTGAGTGTTTGATACCGACTCATCAGAACAAGCATGTACAATATTTAAAGTTGCCTGAGGTGGCGACGGTAAATCAGCAGGATTAATGTCATTAAAGGAATTTGACTGCATGCTCTTATAAATTAGTGGTTGCTTTAGTACTAAGTCGGCAGAAATTACAATTATTAAAACATAAATTATATGTGGATAATAATTGCTCGGTTCTTACGATTTACCTTGTGAGTTCCGGGAAATAGTCAGGAAAAACCATTTTTTAACTGATTCCCTATATAATAAGTAGATATTTTATATTCAGGGTATTCTAGCGTGTCTAAATCATTTTTTATCAGCTGTAGTCCAGCTCTGGTCGGTGTTCTAGGTGATGAGTTACAGACTATCGGGTTACAACAAACACGCATATCGAAAGCCGGTATTTATTTTGAAGGCAGTCTTGAGGATGCTTATCGAGTTTGTTTGTGGTCACGAATTGCTAATCGGGTTTTTCTCGAGTTGCATCAACATGAAGTTAAAAATGAACAAAATTTGTACGACCAAATTCAGGCTATCAATTGGTCGGAGCACTTTGAGGTCGATTGTTCGATAGCTATTCACTGTAATATTGTACGGTCTAAAATTAATAACAGCCATTATGCAGCTTTAAAGGCCAAAGACGCCATTGTTGATCAATTTCGAGCTAACTGCGGAGAACGACCAAGTGTCGATACAGAAAACCCGGATATTCGCATTATGCTATATCTATTTAAAAATCAGTTAACCGTTAGTCTGGATTTATCGGGTGAGAGTTTGCATCGGCGCGCTTACCGTACTGAAGCAGGTTTGGCACCATTAAAAGAGAATCTTGCAGCGGCTTTATTATATGATGCAAATTGGCCAACAATAGCAAAAGCTGGTGGAGCGTGTCTTGATCCGATGTGTGGATCGGCAACTTTTTTAATTGAGGCAGCAATGATGGCTGCCGATATTGCGCCTGCTTTAAATCGCAAGGTTTATGGTTTTAGCAAATGGAAAAAACATAAAGCCGATATTTTTGAACCGTTATTACAAGAAGCAACACAAAGACGTAAAGCTGGTTTAAAAACACTACCTGAAATTATTGGCTTTGATGCAAATCAAAAAATCATTAAAATTGCACTCGATAATATCAAGCGCGTTGAATTACAAGATTATATAAAGGTAAAACATCTTGGTTTAACTGATTTTCAGGTGAAAAATATTCAAACGGGATTAATGATTTGTAATCCGCCCTATGGTAAACGTTTAAGCAGTGCCAGTCGGATGCCGGAGTTATATTCCAATATTGGAAAATTAATTAAAACGCATCTAGTGAACTGGCATGTTGGAATTTTATTGGCTGATCGGAACCTGGATTATGAGTTAGGTATGACTACGGTAAAAAGTTTTCCAGTAAAAAATGGTGCATTGGATTGTTTTTTTCAATATTACGGTATTCCTTTTTTAACGACTAACAAAACACCAGCAATACAACAATCACAGGGGATGTCCGCTTTTGCCAATCGGCTGCGCAAAAATCACAAAAAAATTGCAAAGTGGGCAAACAAAAATCAAGTAAACTGTTATCGGGTTTATGATGTTGATATTCCAGAATATGCATTTGGGATAGATTTATTTTATTCAGAAAAACTGTTTTGTCATGTTCAGGAATATCAGGCACCAAAATATATTAATGAAGATAAAGTGGAACGCCATATACAGGAAGCTCTGCATGTAATAAAAGATGTATTTGAGCTGAATGAAGAACATATTTTTCTAAAACAACGAAAACGCCAAAGAGGTAATGATCAATATAACGTATTTGATGCACTACAAAATTTTTACTCAGTAATTGAGTATCAATTTAAATTTCTGGTTAATTTTACTGACTATCTTGATACCGGGTTATTTCTAGACCATCGACCTGTACGGCAAATGATTTTTGAACAAGCGAAAGGCGTACAATTTTTGAATTTATTTTCTTATACTTCGACTGCAAGTGTTTATGCAGCTAAAGGTGGTGCTATATCGACCTTAAGTATCGATATGTCGAAAACCTATTTAAATTGGGCCAAAGAAAATTTTGTTATCAATGGTCTGGATTTTAAAACAAATTTATTTGAACAAGCTGATTGTATTTCCTGGTTGGATAAAGCAGTAAATGATAAAGCCTATGTAAGTCATTTTGATTTAATTTTTATCGATCCACCCACATTTTCAAACTCAAAACGAATGGATGATGTGTTTGATATACAACGAGATCATATTAAAATTTTAACTAAAGCATTAGCATTATTAAATAAAAATGGACTCATAATTTTTTCAACTAATTATCGTGGATTTAAATTAGACCAGGACAAATTAATTAATGTTGATATAAAAGATATTACAATAAAAACGATTCCATTTGATTTTCAACGAAATAAAAAAATTCATGTTTGCTGGGAAATTCGAAAAAAGTAAACTATGGTTTAGACCAGAAATAACCTGAAATTTTTCTTGTCTGTAACACAAAAATTCGTAATAGTTTCTGTTAAGTATAAATTTATTATTCTTGTTTAAATAAACTGTATAAAAAATATTTAGTTATGATTTCTTTAAACTTAAGTATAATGATAACTCGATCACAAATACCATATGTTAATTACAACAATACTAAATAATTTCATTAACATTACCGATACTTATATATTGAGCTCAGATTTTGCTCATCTCCTGATTTAATGTTTTATTAATTACTAATATAGAGTACCAGGCAGAAGATTATCGAGAGTTAAAATGAAATTCACTAAATACATTAGTACCCTATTTGTTACAATGGTCGTATTGTTTGGTTACTCTGTTGTACTAGCGCAACCCTATAATACGTTTGATGCCCGCTCAATGGGTATGGGGGGCAGTAGTGTTGCATCAAGCCATCTAGCGGATGCAGCTTATTCAAATCCTGCGCTGGTTTCCAAACCAATTGGCGGTAAAAAGTTTCAATTAATTCTACCGGTAGTCGGTGTTAATCTAAATGATCCTCAAGGTTTGATAAATGATGTTGAAGATTTTAATACCGCAATTGATAATCTGGATCCAGTTGCTGCAGATGAAATTCTAACACGCTCTCTTGGAAAACCTTTAACCGTAGCAGCAAATGCCGGTGCGGCTTTTGGTTTTGTTGTTAATAAGTTTTCAATGGTTTTTATCTATAATAATCAATTTTTATTTGATTTACGTACCAGAGGCATTGGTTTAACGACAGCAACGTTGCAGGGACGAGGTGTCGAATTATCAGAAATCGGAGTCGCATTACCACTCTATTCAGGTACAAATTTTAAATTTGGAGTGACACCAAAAATTGTCAAGGTTAAAAGTTATGAATATTTTCAACCACTCATTGATGCTTCAGGGAATATCGGGATATGGAATACTGACTTAGGTGAAAAATCACATGACTCATCGTTGAATATTGATCTGGGTGCGGCCTATGATTTTAAAAATGGTTTTGTATTAGGTCTTGTTGCACGTAACCTAAATTCACAAGAATACACCACAATATTAAATAACATAATAAAACTTGACTCGCAAATGCGGGCAGGTGTTGCTTATAACGGAGATATTTTTACTATAGCAATTGATGCGGATTTAAATGAAAATGAAGCGATCGCTTTTTCAGAAAAAACACAGTTAATCACCCTGGGTGTGGAAGTTAATATTTTTAACTGGATGGCACTTCGTGCCGGTTATCAAAAAAACAATGCGAGTATAAATAAAGATTCAATGACTTCCGTTGGTTTAGGATTCACACCTTTTGGTTTTGGTATCGATATTTCTGCGATGGGTAACAGTCATGCGGTTGGCGGTGCTGTACAATTGTCTTTTACTTTTTAAAAATCAAATAATAATTGTAACTATTCAGCGTATTCCAGGAACGAAAAGTGTTTTAACCGCCAAGATGCCAAGAACGCCAAGGAAAAGATTAGAGAACTTATTCTGTTTTCATTTATGTTATCTGTATACACACTGAGCAAGTGTATTATAAATAAAGGCTTTTGATTTTCCTTGGCGTTCTTGGCATCTTGGCGGTAAAATCTTTTGACTTTTTTGTAGTAAAATTCAATGTTATTGT
>JBGMQW010000122.1:0-10752 GCA_048060815.1 Thiohalomonadales bacterium
ATTATATTAATATTAAATAAACTAATAATATTTAAACATACAATTTTTGTGCTTTATTGAATCTATTTAACCTAACTTGGATTCGGGATATCGATAACAGGTTTTTCTTATCCCGAGTACAGGTTATTCACTTTCTTTATCCATTGACTCAATAATCGGACAATTATCTTCACTACCAAAACAAAGATTAAGCAATAATTGCAACTCATTGCGTAAAGTCGTGAGATCATCAATCGATTCATTAATATCTTTTAATTTTTGTGCGGTGAGTATCCGTACTTCATCACGCGCATGTTGTGGATCAATTCGCATTTGAATTAAATCACTTATTTCCGCGAGCGAAAAATTCATTTTCTGGGCACGACGAATAAATTTGAGCAATGATATATCCTTATCACTATACTCACGAATGCCCGAGGTGGTTCGAGATATTTTTGGTAATAAGTTTATTTTTTCATAATAACGCAAAGTATCTGCGCTAACATCTAGTTTTTGTGTTACTTCACCAATGCGATATATTGCCATTACAATTTCAACTAATATTTAATAATAAAGAAGTATTCATTTAATAAATACAGACCGGTTATTATTAAAGTTATACCCGCGACAATTTCCAAGCCACGTTGATGTTTCGATAACATATTCAAGGAATCTAGCCAGCCCATACTCCATGCACCGATAATTATCGGAATACTGCGCCCAATAGCAAAAGCGAGTAGTAAGAAAAATCCAAAACTGACTGATCCAATTGCAGCACTCGCGGTAAGCGTGACCAATAATGCCGGTGTACAAAACGGGCATACTGCGACTGAAAATGGAATTCCAAGCAAAAAAGCACCCCAGATACCGGTCACCTTGCGACCACGAACACCAAACCACGGTAAACGGATATTTAACCAACCCGCCCACATTAATCCCATCACGATGAGCAAAGGTCCAAGAAATAAACCCCACTCACGTCCCATAATACTTTTTACCCATTCACCGCCTAATGCAGCTGCAACACCAAGCACGACATGGGTTGTGAGCATTCCAACAACAAATGCGCCACCCATTAATAATGCACGCCGCTCTTCATGAGCCTTGGTTACATAGGCCAGCATTACCGGTACAGACGCAAATGATACCGGATTAAAACTGAAAATAAGACCTGCTAAAAATGCGATACCGATACCACTAATGCTGGCTGTTTGTAACGTCATCTTTAGTGTTTCAGTATTAATATCCAGTGCCGGGATAAGCAATAATACTGCTGTTCCGAGTAACAAGACTGCCGTCAAGTACGGGCTGCCTTTTGATGCACGGTTTAACATTTCTTTGGCATCACCGTGTACGCCTTTATATGAAGCTATCACCATTGGTAACGTAAATAAACTGGCAAATAACAACGCGGCCAGTAATGCATAGGTAATTGAATTTACAGTAACCACCATACCCGCTGTAACGATAATTAATGGTAAGGTGCATGCTGGTAAGGTCAATCCAAGTTGAATTGAAAATGGTAGTTTTTTCCCACCCGGTAACAATTTAAAAAATTCCAGGTGTGGTATTGGAATATATACAAAACGGGATACAACATAAATTACTGCAAATATTGTCAGTAATATACTTGGTGTATACAACCCCCATTCCGGTGCCTCAAAGATCAATACTGATAGTACAAATATCATTATTAACAAAGCCGTGCGACTTAACCACACAAACAACAGCTTTTGACAGCATTGTTTATTATCAGATGTCTGATGTGCACGTACTGAAAATAATGTGTGAGTCGCAATGGTACAGGGTTCGAAAAAAGCCAGCAATCCCAATAATGTTGCTGTGATTAATAATAATGTAATCATGGTTATTCCTCACAGCTCTGTTGTGCTACCAGGCGTCGCTTCAGTTCAGCCTGGAGTTTTTTAGACGATGGTAAGCTGGTAAAAACCAGTTCGCCATTAATTGCAATTGATGGTGTAGACATAACACCAATTTCTACTGCATGATCCATTTCATCGAGTATATTCACTTCACGCCACTGGAATAGATCATCACCTATTTCTTCGACCAATTTACGCAACACTTCTTTGGCATGCCCACATTTACCGCAACCTGGTGATGAAAAAATTTCGATATTGATACTCATATACAGCTTCCTGTTTATAATTAAAAGGATAAAATTTGTACTATATCCATAGATTACAGTCTGGAGTTGACTCCAGGTCAAGCTCTTTTGTTAAAAATACAGGATTTTTCTCACAAAGAAGTAGTTTGTTCCAGGATAATACGAAGTGCCTGTTATTTATTGAGGGGGTGGGCTGTCTGATATCACAAAATAAAGTGGTTTATTCACCAAAAAATCAGTTCGAGTGAAATTTAACTAAAAAGAACCATCAAAATTTCTTAATTGTTAAAAATAGATAGATTTGCCATAACGTTTAATTTCATGGAAAATCAATATTAGAAATATTTACTTTTTGAATAATGAATGTTGGAGAAAAAATGGAAATTTATATTATTGCAACCAAGTCCTGTAGTCATTACACCAACCTCAAACATGCGATAGAAGATTTTGGAGAACAATGTGAAGTCAAATTTGCTGAAGATCACCCAGAACTGGTTGAACAATTTCAAATCCGAACATCACCAAATCTTGTTGTAGATAATAAAATTATTTTTCGACATCCACCCAGTGAGTCGGAATTAAAGGAGATATTTACCAATGCTTGATGTATTGCAAAACATCTGTTAAAAATTTATTTAGACAATGACCTTACATGGTAATGGTAAATCAGATATTGTACTAACCATAAAATATTTCAGACATCCAGCCAAATACGGATAGGCAACAACAAATACGAAGCTGTAAAACCAATGCCCCAAATTACAACCGAGCTCCAGTAAATTCGCTTATTCCATTTATGAGCTGTGTTACACGCTTTCGCCAGCTCTTTGTCTGACGGGCATGTCCTAGCACTTCGAAACATAATCCAACCGGAAATAACTAACATAACTCCGGAGAAGGCGAATACCCAAATTTTGTATTGTGTCAGTGTAATTAAAAATGGAAATGCACTAGTCATCGCAACTACGGTAGCACCTAAGCCTAAGGTAACCAGAATTATCGGTAATGCACAACACAATAAAGTTCCTGTGGTGGTAAACAACGTAAAAACGGTGATACTTTTTTGTTTCAAATTAGAACGGTTAACCGATACTGCTTCATTCATTCTATTTTCTCCGTCATGCCTTTATAATCAAAACCGTTATCTAATAACAGTTTTTTTACAAAGGATTCATCTAATTTTAATGAAAGGTCTGTTTTAACAAACAATATTCCGCCTAAATCCACTTCAAAATCTTTTACACCTTTCATTTGTAAAAATTTCTGTTCTAAATCATACGCACAGAAGTCACATGTTAGTGAGTTAGTACGAATGGAATAGATTTTATCATCCGCCCAAATAGTCGCTGACACTAAAAATGCTGTCAGCATAATTAAACATTTTGATTTTGCTATATTTAAGATAAACATTAAAGCGGTGTTTTTTTCATGCTACGATAAGTAAACCCCGAATCATTAAACAATTTTTTCATTTGTTCTTCAGTAAGTTCTTTACCCTCAGCCAGGTTCACAGTGACAAGACCTTTATCAAGGTCAACACTAATTTTGTCAGTACCTTCAATCGCTTTAAGTTTTTTCTCAATACCATAGGCGCAGAATGGGCAAGCCAGTCCATCAACCCGCATTTCGTAATGGGTGCCTGCTGCAAAAACATTTTGTATCAGTAATAATCCAAACAGACTCATTAAAAATTGTTTTTTCATCTTGATAACTCCTACTATAAATAATTAATTATAAAATATTAACTTACAAATGCCATTCAAATGTCATCTTGGCACGATAGTCTGATTTTTGCTGTGTTCCATTTAAATCGTGATAAATTGGAATTTGTACTCCGGCTTTGATGGCAAAATTACGTTTGGTCCAAAAAATACCAGGTGAAATAAACCATTCACTGCCACCAGTATTTGTCAATTCTGTTCCACCAAATTCAGCACGTTGCCCTAACTCACCATTGAGTTCCAGCAACCAGACTGTATCGGGTTCAAGATAACCCGTTGGTGTTGGACGAATACCACCAACAAAATCTATCAGGATTTTGTCACCACGATTGATACCGTTATTATTAGTGCCATTAAAGCGATATCGCGCACTTGCCCAACGATACCACTTACGTCCTTCATAACCATAAGTAAGACCAACAATTGAATCCGTGGTTCCTTTATCCAATGCAGGATTTTTATTACTCGCGGCAGTATCGCTAATGACTTTTAGTAACACCGCAGCGGATTCTTGTAATCCTAATGAATCTTTACGCCAGAAACGATACTTGGTAAAAACTGCAACATCACCATTACCATTACTACTTTCATCACCCTCTTCTTTAAATGCATAAGGTAAGTCGATACCCACTGCCCAGTCACCGGTAATGCCGTATTTCAATTCAAATGCCAAAGCCTGTTCCTTTTCATTACCGGCTTTTTCGGATTCAAGTTCAATTGCAGTTTCAACACCATTTTTAAATAACACATGTGGTCCAATACCAAAATTAGGATCGTGGGCAAGTACCGATGTACTGGTGATACTTAATAACATCACTATCCCTATGGCTTTTAATTTCTGTTGGAACATTACTAAATCTCCTGTTAATTTGTTAGTGTTACTTATGACAATCTGGAGTTAACACCAGGTTCAAATTATTTTTAACTATTTTGAATCTAATAAATATTGTACAACCTGGAGTTAGCTCCAGATCAAGAGATATTTGAGATTTTAGTAAAATAAATTTTTCGATTTATTTGTGAAAAAAGTGTATATTTATTATTAATTTAGCCAATAAATAATTGTTGAAGAAATTTATTATGATTAAAAAATTAGTCGTTATACTAGTACTTGTTATCTGGAATCTTCCAGTCCAGGCAACCGAATCTAGCTATCCATATATATATCAAGGAAAAGTACAAGGAATGGTATGTGCCTTTTGTGTTTATAGTGTCAGTAAGAAAATTGGTTCATTACCGGAAATTAATGCCAAAACGGTAAACGTCGATCTTAAATCAAAAATAGTAAATTTTCGTAGCTCATCAAAAGTTAATTACGAAAAACTCGCAAATGTCTTTTCTGACTCCGGTTTTAAACTTGTTGAACTAAATGAAGTAAAAGAAGCTACTCTGAAAATTCCAGAATACCAAAGTAAACCCGTTCTGAGCGTTAATCTTGATAGCACTAATATTCAAAAATACCAAGCTATTATTGAATCTATCGGTGAAATTGCAGCTACATCAATGAGTAAGCTGGTAATCAACGCCCCTGAAGCGGTTGAAATTGCATTATTAAAACCCATGATTGGAGGAAAACAGAAGATAGCCAGGATTGAATATAATTTTGAAAAAAATAAAACCAATATAGAAATAAAATTGTTTCTAAAAAAAGATTTATAAAACTAAATCAAACAACCGGATAACCTTTTTGGTTCCAATCGGTCATACCACCTACTACAACATGAACATCGGCAAAACCATTTTTTCCGAGCACTTTAGCAGCCTTGACCGAACGTCGATCAGTACGGCAGACTAAAACAATTTTATGCTCCTGATGTGTTATTAATTCATTGAGTCGCTCTAATAATTGTTCCAGAGGAATATTAATTGCGCCGGTTATGTGATGCTGCTCACCAAAAAAATCTTCTGTGGTACGAACATCAAGTACAACAATCCCTCGATCTTTTTCCAATTTCTGTTTTAGCGCATCTACAGTTAACATCGAGCTCCGTCGATATCTTGCGATAACTCGAGGGATAAATGCCACCAAAGCTAATAAAGATAAAGCTAATAAAGCCTTTTGAATCATACCCTGCCCACCCGCTATAGCCTCACGTCCGGCATAACCAAGATAAGTGTATGCCACTGCACCGGGTAACATGAAAAGATACGAAGCAAATATATAATGTGATAATTTAATACGCGTTAAACCTAAAGCATAATTTAGCAGGTTAAATGGAAACAATGGCACCAGACGAACAAATGCCACAAAGCGCCAGCCTTCCTCTTCAACACCTACCTTGAGTTGTTTTAAACGGCCACCGGTTTTTTGTTCTACCCAGTCTGATGCAAGATAGCGGGAAATTATAAACGCAATAGTTGCGCCAAAAGTTGCGCCTGTTAAATTATAAAGTGTTCCTAATATTGGTCCAAAAATAGCACCACCCGCTAGCGTTAGAACCGATCCCGGAAAAAATAAAATAGTACCGATGGCATATAACAACATAAATACAACTGGACCGGCCGCACCAGCATTTTTAACCCAATGTTCCAGAGCAGTCGCGTCAAGTTGATCTCGATACATAATAACTAATGTAATGCCGGTAACAATTAATATTAAAATTAATAATCGTGTTAATTTAGTTTTCATCGGTATTACTCCACTCACGACGATTAATTGTGTAATCACTAATCTTGCCCTTAAATGGTAGCATTAACATACCCGGTAACCAGCTCACCTGTTTGCTATCACGCAATTTATGAATTCCAATTGTCATATTTAAATGACCCGCACGGGGTTGATCCCGGTAAGTACCAAATAAACGATCCCACCACGGTAAACTAAAACCAAAATTACTATTAGCTTCATCATCTTCGATCGAATGATGTACTCGATGCATATCGGGTGTAACCAGGAATAAACGTAATACTCGATCTAAAACGAGAGGCAATTTCACATTACTGTGATTAAACATCGCAGTCATATTAAGAATAATTTCAAATAAAATAACTGCAATAACCGGTGGACCAAGTACAACAATAGTTGCAAATTTTATTAACATAGAAAGAATTATTTCCAGCGGATGAAAACGAGCCCCCGTTGTTACATCAAAATCAAGATCAGCATGATGCATACGATGCAGTCGCCACAAAATGGGAATTGCGTGTACCATTACATGCTGAAGATAAATAACAAAATCCATAATTATAATTGAAACAATCACTGCCGCCAAAAATGGAATTTCAATATAATTTAAAATTCCCCAACCATTTTTCTGGGCAAATGCAGCAATTCCTACCGCAACTACAGGGAAAATTAGCCGTACAATAAAACTATTCAGAAAAACAATCGCTAAATTATTCACCCAACGTGTTGTCCTGGATTCAGTTAATATACGCCGGGGAGCCAGATATTCCCAAATTGCCATAATTACAAGAATTCCAAAAAAGAATCCTGATCGAATATAGGGCTCATAAGCCAAAATAAAATCGATAAAACTCATTTGCATACCTCATTTATTGTCAATCATACAATTCAACTGTTGTTATGCTATACTAAATATATAACAAGTAATCAAGTGATTACTTGATTAATAGAATAGATGATCCAGTAATAATGTCAAGCGATAATTTTAAACATGATATTTTTAACCAGTTTGCACGCGTTGGTAAAGCACTCGGCAACGGTAATAGATTGGAATTATTAGAGTTTTTGGCTCAAAGTGAGCGTAGTGTAGAACAGTTGTCCAAAGTTGCGGGATTAACACTCGCAAATACCTCACAACATCTTCAACATTTACGCCAGGCTGGTCTGGTAACAACTCGAAAACAGGGATTGAAAGTCTATTATAAAATCAGTGGTATCGATGTTATGACGTTATTGCAAAACTTGCGTCTTGTGTCAGAGCGGCATGTTGCTGAAGTCGATCGACTGGTGAATTCATATCTAACAGTTAAAGACAGTCTTGAACCAATACCACGTGAAGAATTACTGTCACGTGTACGTGATGGACTGGTTATGGTATTAGATGTTCGCCCTGCTGAAGAATATGCTGCAGGACATGTTCCCGGTGCAGTAAATATACCACTACGAGAACTGAAACATCGGCTTGAAGAATTAGATAAAAACCAGGAAATTGTCGCGTATTGTCGCGGGCCACATTGTGTATTGGCATTTGATGCGGTTGCAAGTTTACGTCAGCAAGGCTTGAAAGCCCGTCGTATGGAAGATGGTTATCCGGAGTGGAAAACAGCTGGTTTACCTGTCGAAGAAAATATCTCTGAAACATAAGTTTGCAATAAAAAATAACGCCATAACAAAATGATACAATTTTTCAGTTATTTATTTTTAATTAACTTAAGCTGTAAATAGGATAATTAAATGACTAGAACTTTAACCATAGGTATTCTTGCCCGTACTGCAGATGTCAATATCGAGACAGTTCGATACTATCAGCGTGTAGGGTTGATACAGGAACCACAAAAACCTGAAACCGGGTATCGCGTTTATCCTTCTGCAACAGTCGATCGAATTAAATTTATTAAACGTGCTCAGGCGTTAGGATTTAGCCTGGTGGAGATTGCTGAATTACTGGAACTTGGTGATGGTCATTGCCGTGATGTGCGGTTACGCGCTGAAGAAAAACGAGCTCATATCGACCAGCAAATTAATGATCTTAAAAAATTACGTAGTACTCTCGATAACCTCATACAAACATGTCAAACAGATAGTAATAATACCCCTTGTCCAATCGTAGAAACACTCGCTGGTAAACGCTAACTAACTGTATTTATTGTTAATTATAGTTATAAATCTAATTTTACAACAAAACTGTAATTCACTTGACTCTGGACATAGGTACAGGGTTTAAGCTTGGTTTACTGTTGAGATTATTGGAGAACAAAATGTCTAACGAGGCTTCAACCAAGGCATCGAAAACAACTAGTGGTTCAATGATTGCTGCTGGTGCTGCCGCAATAGGTGCCTCAATATGCTGCATTGGTCCGTTAGTATTACTCATGTTGGGTATTGGTGGTAGTTGGATAAGCACTCTTACTGCGCTGGAACCCTATCGACCAATTTTTATTGGAATCACACTTGTATTTTTATTTCTTGCCTTTCGAAAGTTATATTTGGTACCCCGACAATGTGCACCAGAAAATACTTGCGCAACACCAGGTACCCAACGAAATCAACGGATTATATTTTGGGTAGTAACGGTAGTGTTGATTGCGCTACTAACATTCCCCTATTACGGTTTAATGTTTTTTGAATAAAATTTTTTCAGGAGTTTAACAAATGTTTCATCGAAAATTATTTTCAAGTACTTTTACTATTATTATTTTATTTTTATCGCTTTCTTATAATGCTAATGCGATTGAAACAAAAACCGTCACTCTGGATATACCGGGTATGACTTGCAAATTTTGTCCTATTACAATACGTAAAGCACTAGAAAAAGTACCGGGTGTTATCAACGCAAAAGCCGAGTATGAAACAAAAACCGCTACTGTAACTTATGACCCACAAAAAACTACTGTTGAGAAATTAACAAATGCAACAAAAAATGCCGGTTATCCCGCTACTTTAAAACAAAATTAGTTACACCAGGAAATACTATGCGTTGGATTACCAGCCTATTTGATAAAACCGGAGCACTCGGTGTTTTAACAGCAACCATGGGTTGTGCATCCTGCTTTCCTGCACTTGGTTCTTTTGGAGCTGCAATTGGTTTAGGATTTCTTCATCAATACGAAGGTTTATTTTTAAACACACTTCTCCCTGTTTTTGCGGTATTTGCATTAGGTGCTAATGTATTTTCCTATTTCACTCACAAAATTTGGTATCGCGCACTAGCTGGTATTACTGGTCCTATTATGGTTTTACTTACTATGTATCCTCTATGGACTTATAACTGGAGCACATATTTACTTTATGCAGGTATCGCTTTGATGTTGGTTGTGTCTATCTGGGACATTTTTTCACCCGCTCACAAAGTTTGCGCTAGCAATAAACTATCTAAGCAATCTACTGCAATATAATATATATAACAGGTTTTATTTGAGATGACATTAACAAATCAAAAGAACTATTTTATTAATACAGATAATAATTTATTGCAACTAAGTCGACTTTTTATTCAGCTTTTTCCAGTAATGAATAAACTGGAACAACAACTAGCATTAAACCTTTATCAACAACTGGCTTTGGGTAAGCCAGTTTTAATTGCGCTGATAGCAGATAATATTAATCAGAATTATATTGTAATTAATAACATCATTCACTCATGGCCGGGTGTTTTTTTTGATGAAAGCAATCACGTGATTGGTTTTTGGGGTTTAACCATTAATGAAACACCGCATAAAATAATCGTTAACAATATTACTGTTTATACCTGGTGTGCCTGGGATACATTATTCATCCCCGAACTTCTTAATCAAAAATCAAGTATCTATTCCACTTGTCCAGTAACAAAAGAAAAAATTAATTTAGAATTATCACCAAATGATGTTAAATCAACAAATAAAAAAGATATTGTAGTCTCTTTTTTGAAACCCGATTTAAATGATTTAAATAATATCATCACAAATTTTTGTCATTTTGTTTTCTTTTTTTCCAATCGAACTGCCGGTGAACAATGGTGTGCTGAAAATAATAACACATTTTTACTCACTCTTGATGATGCGTTTCGTGTTGGAAAAAAAATAAATGCCACACGTTATAACTACGCACAACTATAAAAGGATAGTTATATATGAGTACAATTAATATCAAAATCACTGGAATGACTTGTGACCACTGCGCACGAAGTGCACAAGATGCACTCAACTCCCTTGGTGGAATAAAAGCAACTGTTTCTTATAATGATGGACTAGCTAAAGTTGAGTCCCAGGGTTTAGTCGAAAACAGCCAGTTACTTAAAGCGATTGAATCTAAAGGTTATA
>JBGMQW010000123.1:0-10729 GCA_048060815.1 Thiohalomonadales bacterium
TGAAGCTATTCCTATGGATGCCCCGGAATTTTTCGAAGAAGGTATGTCAGAGATGATACGATTAAATTATCCCGATGAAATAGCAGCACTAATGCAAGCCTATCGTGATCGAACTAAACTTCCAGCAATACATTGATGGTTGAGCGAAGTGGTTTGGGATAAGGCACAATTATTTAGGCCATTATTGACGCCAGAATGACGGTGTAAATAAAATTAAAAAAGTCACAATTTAACTTCAACACCTGTCAATTTGTTTCTAATTCTTCAAGTTCATCGTTAGCCACTAACCACAACTCTTCAGAAATATTCAATAATTTTATATTCTCAACCTGTTCTGCCAGGATTTTTTTCAACTTATCTTTATTAGACTCTTCATAAATATCACTCTCGCTAAGAACAATATCAATTATTTCTTTTTGTTTGGTTAATTTTTCGATTTCAGTTTCGAATTTTTTAATTTTATTTCGTAGAGGTTTAGATTTTTTACGCTGCTCTGCAGCGGATTGTCGTTGTTGTTTTTTGCTGGTGTTGCTATCACCATTCAATTCTTTACTATAACTTCGGCTATCAGTAACATCTCGATCCTGATCTTTTACCCATTGACGGTAATCATCTAAATCACCATTAAACTCACTTACCTGACCATTAGCCACTAATAATAATTTATCTGTTACAGTTCGTAATAAATGCCGGTCATGCGAAACTATCAGCATTGCACCTTCAAACTCTTGTAATGCGGTAGTTAGAGCATAACGCATTTCCAGATCCAGATGATTGGTCGGTTCATCTAATAATAATAAATTTGGTTTTTGATAAACTAATAAAGCTAATACCAATCGTGCTTTTTCGCCACCAGAAAAATGCGTTATTATTGATGTTGCCATGTCATTTCGAAAGGCAAAGCCACCCAGATATTGGCGTAAATCTTTTTCGGTAGCTCGTGGATCAATTCGTTGTAAATGTAATATTGGACTGGCATTATCATCTAATTGCTCTAATTGGTGTTGTGCAAAATAACCCACATTAATTTCTTTTGCAGGTATTCTTAAGCCTTGTTTGGTTTGTAATTCACCGGCTAGTAATTTAATTAATGTTGATTTACCAGCACCATTATGTCCAAGCAAACCAATACGGTCACCTTCACTGGCAATCATATTAACTTTTGACAATATCATTGTATCACCATAACCAACACTACAATCATCCAATGTCAAAATTGGATTGGGGATATTACTTGATTTCTTAAAATGAAAATAAAATGGTGAATCAACATGCGCCTGGCTGATTATTGTCATTCGTTCCAACGCTTTTACCCTGCTTTGTGCTTGTTTAGCCTTGGTTGCTTTAGCGCGAAAACGATCCACAAAACCTTGCATATGCGCTATCTCTTTTTGCTGTTTTTCATAGGCGGCTTTTTGGTTGGCTAATTGTTCTGCACGTCTAATTTCAAACTCGGAATAATTACCGGTATAGACTGATAACTTGGCTTGTTCTATGTGTCCGATATGCGACACAACACTGTCTAAAAAATCACGATCATGAGAAATTAATAATAATAATCCAGCGTAATTACGTAACCAGTCTTCTAACCAGATAACCGTTTCTAAATCCAGATGGTTGGTAGGTTCATCGAGTAATAATAAATCCGAGCGGCACATTAATGCCTGAGCTAAATTTAAGCGCATACGCCAGCCACCCGAAAATTCAGTGACGGTTATTTGTTCCTGATCAGCACGAAAACCCAGACCATGCAATAAACGTCCTGCCCTACTATTAGCTGTATAGCCATCAATATGTTCCATATCGGTATACAGGTGCGCCAACTCTGCACCATCGTCATTTTTTTCTGCTAGTTTGATTTTTTGTTCAATGTTACGTAATTCTATATCACCATCAATTACATATTCGATTGCTGATTTATTAACTGCGGGTGTTTCCTGTGCTACATGGGCTATGGTTATATTTGGTTGAATATAAAAATCACCTTCATCTGCGTGAAGTTTGTTACGGAGCAATGCAAATAAGCTCGATTTACCGGTACCATTAGCACCGGTAATTCCTACTTTTTGTGGTTTTTGAAAAGCTGTGGTGACATTTTGTAACAGTACTTTAGTGCCACGACGAAGAGCAAGATTAGTTAACTTTAGCATCTATTTGAATACGTACTTTATATCGACAAAAACATGATGATATTATATTTAGCATTTATAAACAGAAAAACCTTAAAAAAACAAGATATCACATAAGTTCTTACATTAAAATCAACAGGTTACATAGGTTAAATGTTTCTCGAATTGCTTATTATCTTGTGCATGGTAACATTGTATTTTTTAAAATTCATTTAGAGGAAAAAGTAGCATGGAATTAACAGTAGAGATGATTTGGGTATTAAGCATTCTGGCCTTTACTATCTTTTTGTTTGTTTCTGAAATTGTTCGCGTAGATATAGCTGCAATCATCATCATGGTATTTCTTGGTCTTACCACGGTTCTCCCCGGTGTCCCTGATTTAATTGATCCGGCAATACTATTTAATGGTTTTGGCAGTAATGCCGTTATCTCAATTATTGCGGTGATTATAATTGGTGCCGGTCTGGATAAAACCGGGGTTATGAGTGTTGTTGCTGCCTTTATATTAAAAATTGGTGGTAAAACTGAAAAAACAATTATACCTATAATCTCAGGCACTGTTGGCATAATATCCAGCTTTATGCAGAACGTCGGTGCTGCGGCATTATTCCTTCCGGTTGTTAACCGTATTTCTGCACGATCCGGTATTCCAACATCACGATTATTAATGCCAATGGGGTTTAGTGCTATTTGTGGTGGCACCATGACCATGATTGGTTCAAGTCCACTTATTTTATTAAATGATTTAATTATCACTTCAAATACAACGCTTGTAGCACAAGGTTTGTCTGAAATGGATATTTTTAGTTTGTTTTCTGTCGCACCTATTGGCGCTGTAATGATCCTTGCTGGTATTTTATATTTCATTATCGCTGGCAAATATGTTTTGCCATCGGGTAAAGATAAAAAGCTTACTTCTTCTGAAAGCACAGTGGATTATCTAAAACGAATTTATGGTGTTGATTATGCACTAAATGAATTACATGTTACTGCTGATAGTTTACTACTTGATAAAACACTTGATGAACTTGAGGTAGGCAATCGATTACGGATTGTTGCAATTAAATCAGGCGATATATTTAAATTAGCCCCATCAGGGCTGGCTCGTGATGTTGAAATTAAAGAAGGGGACATTATTGGTGTCATTGCCTCGAACTGGGCTTTAAAGAAATTTTCTAAAAAATATAAAACCGAACGTCGAAAAAATATCGAAGTATTTTTACCGGTCTTAAGTCGTTCTACATCCGGTAT
The DNA here is from genome assembly GCA_048060815.1 of Thiohalomonadales bacterium. Taxonomy (GTDB): domain Bacteria; phylum Pseudomonadota; class Gammaproteobacteria; order UBA6429; family Thiohalophilaceae; genus CAYQUC01. The sequence goes on from JBGMQW010000123.1 coordinate 3,381, forward strand.
GGCTGAGGTTGTAATACCACCTGCTTCAAATATTGTTGGTAAATCCTGTCGTGATATTGAAATGCGCAAGGTTTATGGCTTAACTGTTATGGCGATTCATCGTCAAGGTAAAACCATAGCTGAAGGAATCTTACAAGAAACTGATGGTTCTGAAGATGCTGAAGAAATTGAAACAGGGCAAGAAGAAGTACGCGATCTACCATTAATTGGAGGCGATACTCTAATTTGTCATGTTAACTGGAATCAACTGGCTAAACTGGAAAAAAATCCAAATTTTGTTGTGGTTTCAACAGAATATCCGCATGAAGAAACTCGCCCAAATAAAGTGATTCATGCTTTAGTCTTTCTGGTTATTGCTTTAGGTTTAGTTTTACTTACTGATATACGATTATCGATTGCATTATTTGTTGGTGCCTTAGGTATGATACTGACAGGTGTTATACATATTGATGAAGCTTATGAATCGGTGAGTTGGAAAACCGTATTTTTACTTGCTAGTTTGATTCCACTTGGTATTGCAGTTGAAACAACGGGGACAGCTCAGTGGATTGCAACGCATACAATTGAATTGGTTGGTAATGATGTCAGTCCTTTCATTTTGCAAATCATTATTGCGATTTTAGCGACTTTTTTTACCCTGGTAATGTCTAATGTTGGTGCAACAGTTTTATTAGTTCCATTAGCTGTAAACATTGCGATTCAAGCTCAAGTATCCGGTATCAGTGGTGCTGATCCTGCAATGTTTGCATTAACAGTTGCACTCGCAACATCCAACTCTTTTTTAATACCCACGCATCAGGTTAACGCTTTAATCATGGGACCTGCCGGTTATAAAGTAAAAGATTTCTTGAAAGCTGGTGGTATTATGACATTATTATTTCTTTTCGTGATGTTGGGTATGTTAAAGTTGTTTTATTGATGTTATTTAATTTTGTTAATCGTCTTTTGCACGAGACATAAATTTACCTGTAGTAGTATTCACTTTAATAAATTCACCGGGTTCAAGATATTCTGGAACCTGAATTTCCAAACCGGTTATTAATGTTGCCGGTTTGGTTCGCCCTGTTGCCGTTGCCCCTTTAATACCGGGTGCTGTTTCAATTATTTCAAGATTAAGTGATTGTGGTAATTCAATACTGAGTAATGCACCATCGGATAGTAACGCTGTAATTCCTTCCAGACCATCGGTAATGTAAGGAACCTGTTCTTCAATACTTTCAGTATTGATGCTATATAAACTATAGTCTTCCATATCCATAAACGTAAACTGGTCATCGTCTTTATATGAAAACTGCACCTGGGTGCGTTCACAGTCGGCTTCTTTTAAAAAATCATCACCTTTAAATGATTCATCGAGTTTTTGTTTAGTTTGAAGATTAATAAAACGAACTTTGTATAAAGTGGAAGCACCACGAGATGATGGGCTTTTTGCTTCCAGTTTTTTAACAATATAAGGCTTCCCTTTTATGTCCACCACACTTCCTGTTTTTAAATCACTTGCTTTTGGCACTTATGTTCTCCAATAAATTTTTAATTATCTTTATCCATCATATCACCCAAACCTGCAAACGGATTAAATGTGGTAGGTTTAGCTGATGTTGTTTCAATACTTTGAAAACCCCGTATTTTATCCACAAATTTCTGGTGTTCATTATCATGGCAATATAAACACAGATTTTCCCAATTACTACCGTCACTGGGATTATTGTCATGATTATGATCTATGTGATGAACGGTTAATTCTTGCAGATTTTTTCGGGTGAATTCTCGTGCGCAGCGGCCACAAATCCAGGGATGTAGTTTTAGCGATTGTTCACGATAACCTGATTGTCGCTTATCGATTGCTCGACGGGAATCAGCAACAATTTTATCCAGTTTTGCAGTATCAATTGATTCTCCAGCTTGTCGTTTACGCTTTGACATTATTATTTACCATTTAAACACTGATTTTTTACTATATTAATCAAAATGTTAGATATTCGAGTTCTATTTACATAAATAACGTTAATTACTTTAGATAATATGACGATAACTAATATACATCCAAATATTATTCAGTGCCATATAAATTAAGAGTTAGTATTGTGTTTAACATTTTCCGGTTTTTAATACCTTTGACGTTACTTGTGTCCATCGCATTTCCAACACAAGCTAGAAGTCGACATGAAATGTGTGAAGTAGCTGAAATGGCAATCAGCACAATTAGCCAAAAATCAGGTGATTCTGTGGAAATCACCGCGCAGAAAAGAAGTTCTGTTCACAACCAATGTTTCACTGCACCACTCGCAGAAATTGAAGAAACCTATAATAATTTAATTAAAAATTGGGATACTATATTCGATAAACCGTTATTAAACTGATTTAAAATTATCTTATTTGATTTTTAGGTTGTCCTTTTAATCTGATATTTTTAACTAAATCAGGACTAACGATATTTCCTGAAATAGCGCCCCATGCATTTTTTTCATACGTTATAATTGATGCAATAACCTCATCTGACAGTATATGAGCATATGAAGGCATAACTTTGATACCAAATAAAATAATATTAATTTGATGTTCAGGGTCACCCTTCACTAATGAATTTCCTTTTAATGCAGGTGCTCCAATTTGAGTTTGTCCAGTGCCATTTTTTAAATGGCAACCTGCACAATTCACTAAATAATTATTTTCGCCAAATTCAAGCAGTCGCAACTCTTTTTCCTGCCAATTTTTATCTTCCGAATTCCATTTTTTTTGTAATTTTACTATATTAAAATGTCGATACTTCTGAACTTGTTTTTCGCTAATTATTACACCACTTCTATTCCCCCAGGCATTTCTTATATAACTTAGAATTGAAGCAATATCTTTATTTGACAGTTTGTCACTATATTCCGGCATCTTTCTTCTACCAAAAAGTGTAATTTTGATAGGTATATCAGCAGCCTCATTAACCAATGGGTTTCTTATCAGTATTGGTGATCTTTTTCCAATATCACCCATCCCATTTGATGAGTGACAATTTGAACAATATTTTAAATAATGTTGCTCGCCTTCATCAAGTACAACTAATTCAGCTTCTTGCCACTTTTTACCTGCCCAGTTCCATTTAGTTTGTAAATTTTTAAGTTTTATTTGTTGGTTATCATCCTTTTTACTACATGCAAACAGGCTCATAAAACTTATAAAAAAAATCAATATTAGTGCGTAGTTAATAATCTTATAATTGGAATTATTTGACATAGCTAAATCCTTGCTGAATACCGAATCTTTCCGGTAAGTTTTTTGGTTGGTAAATCTGTGACGGGTCGATTAAAAATGTTATCATTCAAATAATCATATTCATTATCAAGTTCAGCTTCAGGTAAGTCCAGATACCAGGCTTTAAAACCACCATCATCACCATTTGCCCAACGATAACCGCGTTTACGTAACTCATCTTTCTTATCAAACGGAGCGCCTTTTGCCCACAACCGAAAATCTGTACGCCGTGCAGATTTTAATAATTGTTGCATCGCTATATTACCAGACCTGGGAAGTATTTGAGTTAAGATGTGAATACCTACCTGACAATCAATAACGGCTCGATGCGCTTCATAAAAGAACTTAAATTGGTAAGCTAAATATTCAAGTTTACTACTACCAAATCCCTCAGCATTCCAGGATATGTCAGCAATTGAACACGCCCAATATTTGTCTTTAAATTCATCACAGACGGTTTCCATAAATGGCCGATCAAAACGGGCGTTATGCGCAATGACTAGTACGCAATCGGATAATATTTCATTAATTACTTTCTTGTCCAAAAATTGACCTTTAACCATATCATCTGTGATACCGGTTAATTCAGTAATATTGGCTGGAATTGGAATACCAGGATCTTGAAAACCATTATATACAGGTAATATTTTATAAATGTTTCCATTTGCATCATATTCGAACGGTACCAAAGCAAGCTCAATGACTTTGTCTACAGTATGATCCAGACCTGTCGTTTCAACATCCAGAAAGATACATTTACGTAAATCCTGATTTGAATCCTGATGATAATGGTCAACTGGTTCAAAGCGCGTTAAAACACGATAATTACCTGTTTCTTCCAGCTGTTTGATTAAATCCTGTACCACGCTATAAATAAATCCTGAAAATATAAAAATTACACAAAAATATCATGAAAAAGCAAGCGATAGTATTTATTTCTGCAATTTATACTGGAAATACTCCCATTTAATTCAATTACCACTATTACAGCATATTGTATTTGCGTGGCATTGTTTGACTTTAACATGATAACTGTTTTACTTAATATAATAATATAATAAACAGGTTTATTAATGTTGCATCTTATTCTGAAATTTATCTGGCTAACTTACTGTTGGTTTGAAGTCGCTATATTTACTGTAATTCTATATAGCCTGTCCTGGTATCCCAAGGTATTAAAACAACATCAATATCATAATCTAACACGTATTTGGTGTCGACTTCTGGTGCGTGCGTTAAATGTAGATTTACGCCTGCATCAGAAGAATAAAAGAGATTTACCGAAGCATTATATCCTGGTTGCCAACCATCCATCGGCGTTTGAAGATTTTGGAATACCAGCCCTGTTTAATACCTACCCTTTAGCAAAAGAAGGTGTTAGAGACTGGTTTTTTATTGGAAAATTAAGTGTTGCTGCTGGAACTATATTTGTAAAACGCTCCGATCCTGATTCACGGCAACAGGTTATCGAAGAGTTAATGAATAAAATAACAGCAGGATACAATATTTCGATGTTCCCTGAAGGTGGCTGTTATGGCCGAAGAATTGGCGAAAAATTTCATACTGGTGCATTTGAACTTTCAATTAAAACTGGTGTTCCAATTGTTCCAGTATTTTTACACTATGAAGAACAAGAAACTTTTGAATGGCACGACCCCGATACCCTTTTACATAAATTCTGGCATTTTATGACTAGTCAGAATAATCATGCTAACTATTATGTCTTTGATGCAATTAGTCCTGAAGGTTTTACAGAAAAAAGTGATTTTGCAGAACATGTGCGAATACAATATTTAAGATGGCAAGAAAAATATCTGGATTAATTAATTGTAAATACAATTTAAATAACAAAATTAAGTAGTTACGTATGAGTAATACTAAATCCATCGGCTACGGAAGGGCTACAGCCCTTACATTTGTACTCGCAATTTATTAGTGGATGCTATTACATGTTTTTCTTATACCGTGTTCAGGTTAGTTACAAAATTTATTCGATTTCTTCGATAGTGTATTGAACAAATAAGCTGTGTTTTTGCTCAGGTTCAATAGTGACAACATTTTGAGCAGCATTAGCACTTTCAACACAGATCATATTTAAATAACCATTATCTCCCAAGTCACCCATTTTATTTGCTGTATCACACCATGGATTCCAGACAATTGTGGACAGACTGCCTTTCTTCAAAATTTTAATTCTACGATTAAAACCGAGATCTTCAATGATACAATCTTGAAGTGTTGATAAATATATACGATCAATCTCTTGTTTGATTGCTATGCTTCCAGACTGGGTTTTATTCTTAAATTTTTCAAGTTTGTCAAGGTACTCACATTCATCCAAACCTACAATAAGGATATTTCTGACATCACAGACATTAAAATAAGTGTGTAGTGCTTCTCCTATCACAATTTTTTCCTTGCCGTGATTATACGTAACAATTTCGAGTTCCAAAGTCTGTCCTATAGTAAAAATACATTGCACTTGAGTATTGAATTGCCATTGCGTTGAAGGAATATTGTTTTGTGGTAAACTCAATATAACTTGTGTTTTACCAGAATTTAATATTTCTATTGATTCAATTTCCCATAACACTGTGCGTGCAAAACCATGAGCAGGATATTCACGGTTAGTTTGATTTTCGCCGAACCATGGCCAGCAAATCGGTATGCCTCCTCGTATTGATTTATTTGAAACAAATTTCGCAGCTTCTGATAGCCAGATAACCGGTACAGCGTTATTGGGAGCCCATGCCGTTAAGTGAGCACCTTGCAAGTGTATTGTTGCTGATGCAAACTCATTGTTAATATCAATATACAATAAACTATTTTTTTCTGAAGGATCAATTTCTTTAATGACAACTGAACCGTCAATGGCAAATTTTTTATTTAACAAGTTTAAAAACTCATTCATATTCAGTATACTTTTTTGAACTGCCGTAAACTTTATCTGATGGATACTTTTGAGCATTTAGCTTCATTTTAGACTTTACCGCCTTATCAAGATCAATATTTAAGACATCAGAAATTCGAATAAGATAAATAAGCACATCTGCAATTTCAGTTTCTACTTCAGCAAGTTTATCTTTAGTTAAAGATAAACTTTGTTGCTCAGTAGACCATTGAAAATGTTCTAATAATTCTGATGCTTCAACACAAAGAGCCATTGATAAATTTTTAGGGGAGTGAAACTGATTCCAGTTACGCTCATTTGTAAACTGTCTCAAAGACGCACTGATTTCTGTGATATCCAGAATTGTAGGCATGTTACATACCATTATTAAATTTATCGGTTTGTGTTACACCACTAGCTCTAACTTGAGTTAGCGCAGTTGCATATTCGGCTAATATCTTAAGAGCCCAATCCAGTCGCTCACGGTAAAAATTATCTGATTTCTCGTCATTATTGGATTCATTTAAAACCTGTTCAACATGTCGAATAATAACCTGTTCCGGGATATAACATATACGGTTATTTTTATAGCTACTCATTCGTAATTCAGCAACAGGAAAACTGCCACCATCACCAGATGATACGGTCACGATCATTGCGGGTTTATGACCGAGTTCATTTTTACTAAATAATAAAAAGAAGTTTTTTAAACCCGCAGGAACCTGCCCATGCCACTCTGGACTGATGATCACAAAACCATCACTAGTTGATAATTTATCTTGATATGGTGTTAATAACGCTTGCCACTTTTTCTCACCATCCCAAACTCCTTGATCCCAAAGAGGTATTGGATTATTAGCTAAACTTATAATATCAACTTCCTGACAAATTCCACTTAACAAAATTGATTCTATGACTTTTGCGACCTTCATACTTTGAGAAGGATCACGGTGGCTACCACTTATTATTGAGATTTTCATAACACCATCACTATATTATAGTTATTAATATTTTTATTAAAAGTACGTTTTTGAGTTCTATAATACACAAATTACCACATTTGCTTAATACAAAAAGGTTTAAATTAAAATTTTAAGTATCATGATACGTATATATTATCGAAATCTTTTACTTCCTGTCATTTAATCTTTACTATATCACTTTATCTATTTGTCTAACAAAATTTAACAGGTTGTCATGCATATACAGTGGTATC
>JBGMQW010000124.1:0-10607 GCA_048060815.1 Thiohalomonadales bacterium
AAATGTTATAAAAATAGCGTAAAATTATGGAATAATTTGAATATTAAAAAACACTACAAAAAAATACAGATTAAAATGATTATGACAGAAGAAGTAAAAGCACCAGTAAATTTTATTCGTCAAATAATTGATGACGATTTAATCACCGGTAAGAATAATGGCAAAATTGCAACACGTTTTCCACCGGAACCCAATGGATATCTCCATATTGGTCACGCGAAATCAATTTGTTTAAATTTTGGTATAGCTGAAGATTATAATGGCACGTGTAATCTTCGTTTTGATGATACTAATCCTTCGAAAGAAAACATTGAATATGTTGAAGCTATAAAAAAAGATGTTCAGTGGTTAGGTTTTGAGTGGAATCAATTACTGTATTCATCTGATTATTTCGATACATTATATCAATATGCTGTGGCCTTAATAAAAGCCGGTGTAGCTTATGTTGATGATTTATCGGCAGAGGAAATTCGTGAATACCGCGGTACATTAAAACAACCCGGTAAAAATAGTCCATTTCGTGACAGATCTGTTGAAGAAAATCTGGATTTATTTAAGAAAATGAAAAAAGGTGAGTTCAAAGATGGTTCTCATGTGTTGCGTGCAAAAATAGATATGGCATCACCAAATATTAATTTGCGCGATCCAACCATTTACCGAATACGAAGTGGGGTGGTACATCATCAAACAGGGGAAAAATGGTCGGTATATCCAATGTATGATTATACCCACTGTATCTCTGATGCTATTGAGGGTATTACACATTCATTATGTACACTGGAATTTGCAGATCATCGACCATTATATGATTGGGTACTTGACCAATTACAAGTACACGCTGATCTTAAATGCCATCCACAGCAAATTGAATTTTCCCGGCTCAATCTTGAATATACAGTAATGAGCAAACGTAAACTGACTGAATTAGTTGAACAAGGATATGTTAATGGTTGGGATGATCCTCGTATGCCAACAATCGCAGGTTTACGTCGACGTGGTTATACACCGAAATCCATTCGTGAATTTAGTAAACGAATTGGTGTTACCAAATCCGAGAATATTATTGAAATGGGTGTATTGGAAGATTGTATTCGAACCGATTTAAATGAAAATGCTGCTCGTCGTATGGCAGTTTTAAATCCTTTAAAAGTTATAATAACAAATTATCCTAAGGATCATATTGAAAAATTAAGTGTATCAAATCACCCGCAAAATGAAACAATGGGCACACGAATATTACCATTTAGTGCTGAACTTTATATCGATCAAAATGATTTTGCTGAAATTCCACCTGCAAAATTCAAACGCTTAATTCCAGGTGGTGAAGTACGACTTCGCCATGCTTATGTTATTAAGTGTAATGAAGTGGTTAAAGATGATAATGGAAAAGTTATTGAATTACTTTGTAGTTATGACAAAGAAACTTTAGGGAAAAAACCGGAAGGACGAAAAGTAAAAGGTGTAATCCATTGGGTATCTGCAGAATCTGCTATTGAAGCTGAAGTAAGGTTATATGATCGTTTATTTAACCACGCTATTCCTGATTCTTCAAAAGAAGGTAAAAATTATTTTGATTATCTAAATCCGGAATCTTTAGTAGTGTTAAAAAAATGTTACCTAGAGTCAAACCTTAATGAATCTAAATCAGGTGATCAGTTTCAGTTTGAACGGGAAGGTTATTTTTGTCGAGATGATAAACAACTTGATGATAATAAAATTGTTTTTAATAGAACAGTAACATTACGTGATACTTGGGGGAAAATTAATAAGTAAAATTTAATGTGATTATTCAGCGTAATTATAAGTAATATATTTAAAAACTATTAACCGTAGAGGACACAGAGGTACGCAGAGAATACATTTAAAGGTGTCTTTGCTTGATAAGATTAGTTCTAAGCGAACCTCCGAGACCTCTGCGGTTAAAAATATGATTAACGATAATAGAAAAATTCGATTTGTGTATCAAGCAACTCGATGACATCATGATTATTTAATTTCTCAAAATCTTCACCAAGTGTTGTGCCATTGATTTTTGGTATATCAGATTCAGAACTGAAATTTTTATCTTTTAATATTGAAATTGTGTAACCGTCAGGATTTCTAGCGATAATTGCCGATTTTTTTCCATTAAAACCAATTGTATTAAAAGGTCTTCTAAGGTCCAAAATTTTTGATTTTAAGGGACCGTTAAGTATACGCACACCGGCAAGAGGCATGTTTGATGATTTCACTGGGCTTGGTGTATTGATTTTATTTTTTGATTCTTCAAATTCAGCTTTAATGAACATTGAAGGTTTATACTCATCGTTTGCAGCAAAATAAGTAAATTGATAATCACCAACTTGAATTATATCACCATGTTTTAGTGCTGATTTTGAAATTTGAACACCATTAAGTAGAGTTCCATTAGTACTAGCCATGTCTTTGATATAAGTTTTATTTTCTGATGTTTTAATAACAGAATGATTACCACTAACAGTGAGTTCATTAAGTTGAATATCATTCGATAATTTACGTCCTATACTGATAGAGTCTTTGTTAATAACAAATTCATTTATTACAGCTCCATCAAGAGTTATAACCAGTTTGGAATTGTTATTTGTTGGTGTTTGAGTTGGGTAGTTAGTATTCAATTATTCTTCATCTTCTATGTCTGGATTTTTCTCAAAATCAGTTTTATTACGTGCATGTATGTAAGCTTCATCCTGGGTTATCGTATTTGAATCGATTAAATTCCGAAGTGAATTATCAAAGCTTATCATTCCTTGCATTGCACCACTTTGTATTACAGTATCGATTTGATCGATTTTGCCTTCTCGAATTAAATTAGATACTGCTGCATTATTAATCAAAACCTCCAAAGCTGCAACCCTTCCTTTATTATTGGATTTACGTACTAAGACCTGAGAGATTACGCCACAAAGCGAAGTCGATAACATGGTGCGAATATAGGGCTCTTCACCGGGTGGAAATACATTAATAATACGGTTTACCGTCGGGGCAGCACCATTGGTATGTAATGTTGCGAGTACTAAAATACCCATTTCGGCAGCAGTAACAGCCAGGCTAATGGTTTCAAGATCGCGCATTTCTCCAACGAGTATTACATCAGGATCTTCGCGTAATGCTGAGCGAAGTGCACTTGCAAATGTTTTAGTATGCGCCCCGATTTCACGTTGGCTAATTAAACAGTTTTTATCACGATGAATAAATTCAACTGGATCCTCTATTGTTATGATATGTCCCTTTCTTTCAGTATTAATAAAATCTACAATTGCAGAAAGAGTCGTTGATTTACCTGAACCTGTAGGTCCAGTAACTAAAATTAAGCCTTTTTTTAGTCGAGCTAGATTTTTTAATACTGGCGGTAGGTTTAAACTGCTAAGTGACTGAATTTCAGCAGGTATCGCACGTAGCACAGCTCCAATTCCATCATAATGTTTAAATACATTAACACGAAAACGATATTCATTTGAAGGTGAATAAGAAAAGTCAGTAACATGATCTATATCAAATTCAACCTTGTCATTTTCTGACATAATGGGAAACACAAGTTCTTCAGTTTCTTCTTCTGTCAATACACGATATTTAATAGGAAATACATCGCCATTAATACGTATTCGAGGGACATTACCTGAAATTAAATGAAGATCAGAGCCACCTTGTTTAATAACCATATCTAGAAATGTGTCAATTCGATTCACAATAGTTACGACACTAGTTTATAGCTAAATTAATTTGTGGAAGCAAATCAGGATCGGTAACAAAACGCTGGAATTGTTTTTTGTCAGTTGCATGAAGATAAGCATCATCTGGATCTATTTCCTTGTTTTTAACTGATTCTAATAATGCTTGATCCATTAATTGCATTCCTTCTTCTCGTCCTGTTTGTAAAATAGAAGGAATTTGATGTACTTTACCATTCAGAATTAAATGCGAAATAGCAGAATTACACGCCATAATTTCAATAATGGCTTTTTGTCCACGACGATCTAATGTACGGACTAATTTTTGACTTATGACACCTTGTAAATGTTGAGACAAAAAAGTTTTAACCATTTCTTTTTGTTCGGTGGGTACTGCATCAATAATTCTATCCAGGGTTTTCACCGCAGAAGTTGTATGAAGTGTACCTAATACTAGATGTCCTGTCTCAGCAGCTGTCATAGCCATTGTAATTGTTTCATTGTCGCGTAGTTCACCAACCAATATTACATCGGGATCTTCACGTAGGGCAGAACGTAAACCATCAGCAAAACTTTTAACATGCGTACCAACTTCTCGTTGAACACACAATGAATTTTGACTTTTGTGGACATATTCAATCGGATCTTCAAGCGTAATGATATTGAGTCTCTTATTTTGATTAATCCAATTAATCATTGCAGCTAGTGTTGTAGATTTTCCTGTACCCGTTGCACCGGTAACTAGAATTAATCCCTGGGTATTTAATAAAAATTCATTTACTCTCGGGGGTAAATTGAGTTGTTCAATTGTTGGAATTTTAGGTGCAATAATTCGAAATGATGCTCCTAACCCCGTGACTTTTCGAAACAGGTTTACCCTGAATCGACCAACTTCCTCATGTTGATAAGAAAAATCCAGATCTTCTCCAGATAAAAAATAGTCTCGTTGTTCTGATGTTAAGATTTCATCAACTAATGAGTCTAATTCTTCAGGTGTTAAATCGCGATATTTAATTTTAGATAATTCACCATACAACCGTAACATTGGAGGCTGTCCTACAGCAAGATGTATATCGGAGCATCCTTGTTCCCGTCCTAATTTTAAAAAGGCATTTACACGTGGTGACATTAGACAGCCTCTTGAAGTAAAACTGCACATCTTGCAAGATGTGAGCGTAATTCATCAACTGTTTGATATCGTTTATTTGGATCCACTTTTAATGATTTCATTATGATTTCATCAAGTGTATCGGGTAAATCTTCGACGCGTTCTTTTGGTCTTTTGGCTTTTCCTTCAACGTGTTGAAATAAAATTGCCATTGAGTCCTTACCTTTGTAGGGTGGTTGACCAGTAAATATTTCATACATTAATATACCTAAACTATAAATGTCGGTACGTGCATCAATTTCCTTATCACGTACTTGCTCTGGAGCCATATAAGTTGGCGTTCCAACGAGTATACCACTTTTCGTTATTCGTGAATCTGTTTGACTAGCCGCAGCAGCTAATCCAAAATCAACAATTTTAACTATATCATTATCATCTACTAATATATTAGCAGGTTTTAAATCACGATGAACGACTTTTGCTCGATGTGCAAAACTCATTCCTTTGCATATATCCAGTAATATTTTAACCATACGTAAACGATCGCTGGTCATTTTATTTTTTATTTCATACGATAATGAATGACTGTGGAAATATTCCATAGAAATGGCATTAGAATTGGCTAAACGTAAAAAATCATAAATTCGTATAACATTTTCATGAGTAACTTTTCTGGCATATCTTAATTCATGAATGAAACGACGAATCATATTTTCATCGGATGCTACTTGAGGGTTTAAAAATTTCAAGATAATTTCTTCGCTAACAATAGTATCTTCAACTAATACAACTGTTCCAAATGCGCCTTTACCAACTTGCCTTATTACTCTATATCGTTCTGCTATGATTTGGTCAGCGACTAATTTTTCAGGATTAATAATTTCTTCTGTTCTAGGCTGACTTTTTTGTACAGTTGCAGGTTCAGGTATAGTAGTTATTGTTGGTGTGCTGGTGTTGGGTTGAATTCGAGTATTAATTTTTGTTTTCGGTTGAATAATTGTACTATCACCAGTTCTTATATCCAGTGAGGTACTATCGGCATTTTTTATTGCATTAACAATGCTATCTTTAGCACTTGAATTCAAATTCTTTTGTAAGGCTATTAAAGATTCCGTTTTTTCTTTACCAACGATTTTAATTAAAGTATTGATTGCAACTTTTCGTGAATCAGCATCCTGTGATAGCAATTCAAGTAATGGTTGAACAGCACGTTCATCACCTAACTGTGCTAAAGCATCTGCAGCGCGTTCTTTAACCCACCAGTCTTCATCATTTAAAGCTATAATTAAATGGTCTAATGCACGATCATCTTTAATGCAGTTCAGAATTTCAACTGCTGTTCGACGTAAAAATTCATCTTTATCAGACATTAATAAAAAAATTGCATCAACGACTTTTGGGCCACCGATGGAACCTAAAGCATCTGCTGCTCGGACTCGTACCCACCAGTCTTTATCACGTAGAGTTGAAATTAGTGCTTTAATTGATCGTTGGTCACAAATTTCATTTAATACTTCAACAGCTGCTCGACGAACAAACTCTGAGTCATCCTGAAGTATATCAATAAGGTAGCTTACTGTTTCCGGATCTTTGATTTTGATTAATAGCTCAATTGCTTTTGACTGAGTTGCTAAATCACGATCTTTTAAATACTCAATAATTAATTTTGGGTCGATGTTCACTGATAATTTAGTTAGTCCATCGAGAGCAGCCACTCTCACGACTCGTTCAGAGTCCGGTATACACCGATAAAAAATATCACGTACCTGCGTTGTATCTATGCGAGCTAACAGGCGCAACGCCATTTGGCGAATACTTGTATCTTTATTAAAAGTTAGTTTACTTAGTTCATCTACTGCTGATTCATCTGATATTTCATCCATAACACGAAATAGAATTTGACGACCACCTTTGTCAGAATTAGTTATCATTTTGGCGACAGAAACTGGTTTTAAGTCTTTCTTGCGAGCTAATAAAATATGAACTAAAACATTTTTAGGGATATCAGGATCTTCAATTACAGTTAACAACTTATTTACATCATAACTGGAATGCGTAGCTAGTATATTCATTATGCATTTAACAATTCGGTTGTCATTATCCGTTAACGCATCAATATATTGTTGTAGTGAGTGATCATTAAGAAAGTTTACTAATATACTCTCAATTACTTGTATTGAATCAGCTTCTGGAATGGCATCAATTAAGTTACCAATTGAAGATTCACCAATATGCTTGATTTTATTAATAGCTTCTTTTGCTTCTGTTGAACCTGGAACGGAGTCAAGAAGTATATCGATTGCTTTATTTGCCTTATAGTTCTTTAACAGGCCCATTTATGTTACTACCATAGTGTTATATTGTTAGACTGGTGTTATACGAATGATATAAGATTTATTGATTAATATGATTTCATTTTTAGTTAGATGAAGCTTTAAAAACTGATTAGAGTTATCATTTATATAATCAAATAATCTTGCATGAGCTTGAGGTAAATTTTCTTTTATTATTCCTTCAAGCAATGAACCATCCATCATATGTATTTTACATTTTATTATAGAATCATTATTTTCGATTGAATTATCAATATTTTTATACTCAATACGTATTATCGATGTTTTATTATAAAATCGCAGTTCATCCAGTTCTTCTCGTTTTAAAACAACAAAATTCTGAGGACTATTTAAAATTTCTAAAGGTGATTCATGCCCTGCATGATAGTAACTTTGTTCACGAATAAATAATGAACCTAATATTTTACCTTCAGGATGTACCCACAAAGATACTTTTTGTAGTAATTTAGGAATAATTAAACTATCAGTACTTTGTGAATTACTGTTATCTGTCATTATTATACCTAGGTAATTAATAAGCAATTATGGACTACACTAAATCAATAAATTTATGACTTATCATAGGTTTATTATAGAATTTAGAATGACATTATTCTGTATTTCTTTGTTTTATTTAGGTTGGGCTTAGTCAAATTAACTATTTAACAGGGAATAACATAAGTTATTAACAAACCATTGAACATAATAATATACGTAGGATCAACACCTTACAAGGTTTTATAGAGCAATTATTAATAAAAAGTTAAAATAAATGCCTATATGTAGATATTAATTTTAAGGATACAGATAAATCATGAAAAAAAGTTGGATTAATCAGCTTTTATTTTATACTTTTTAATATATTTGACGATATTAGATTAACAAATAGTCATATATAAGTATAAAGAATAAGCATTTTTATATATTAATAAATATTTCAATAATTCGATTATGGAAAAAGTTGTATTTAAAAGTGGGCCTGATGAAGGTAAGTCAGTTAATATTAATGACGAAATTTATCTAGGACGGCTTTCAAAAAAAGAGAAAAAAATATCATATAATATTTATATTTCTCACACGGAAGTAAGTAGAAGACATGTAAGAATATTTAAATCTGAAGGGATTATATATCTACAGGATTTAAATTCAACAAATGGAACCAGTTTACAAGGTATCAAAGTTCGACCTGGAGTATTGTATTCAGTAAAAATAGGTGATCAAATTGTATTAGGAACAACAATTTTAGAATGCATATATGAAGATAAAATAGACGATATTAATACAAATTTAAATTCATCATTAGACTCCATTCCTGAACTTGAAATTATCAATGAAGATGAAAATGATGCTGGTAATATTAGTGCTTTTTTAGATGCATCTGAAGTTTTTTCTAACTTATCTTCTGATTTTTCACAAATCGGTCCTGAAATTGACCACGACCTTCGCAAACTAAGTGCAATGGCTCAAGTTAGCATCTCCCTTGGAACTATTAAAGATCGTGATACTTTATTAAATAAAATAATTGAATGTATTATTTCAATTTTCACTAAAGCTGATAGCGCCCATATCATGTTTGTTGATAATGAAACAAATGAATTACAGATAGTAAAGTCATTAATTCAAAGTTCAGAAAAAGTCGGCGCTGAAAAAATCAAAATATCAAATAGTATTGTTGATGATGTAATTAATAACCGTAAATCACTTTTAATTATGGATGCATTAGATGATGAACGCTTTAAAGAACAGGAATCTGTTGTTAATTTATCAATAAGAAGCGCAATGTGTGTACCATTGATGTATGAAGATTGTGTGCTCGGCTTAATTCAATTAACTTCAAAAAATGTAACGGGAGTTTTTACTAAAACGGATTTAGAAGTCTTAACCGGGATTGCTGCGCAAATATCAATTTCACTAAAAAATTCCCAGTTATTTGATGAAATAGAACGATTATTCGATGGATTTGTTGTCGCTTCAGTTCAAGTAATAGAAGCCAGAGATCCTATAACTGCCGGGCATTCATTTCGTGTCGCTGAATATACTGAGAATCTTGCTATAGCTGTGGATAAAGTTAAGACCCATAAATATTCAGATGTGTGTTTCACCGTGAGCCAATTGAAAGAAATTCGGTATGCTGCATTGTTACACGATTTTGGTAAAGTAGGTGTTCGTGAAGGTATATTAACTAAAGAAAAAAAATTATATGGGCATGAGGTTGATTTGTTAAAAAGCAAGTTTAAATATGCACAAGCATGTTATGAAAGAAAGTTGTATCAACAATTAATTGAAAACCATATTGATAATAAATTGTCGGAAAATGATTTTTTAGAATATAAATCTAAAATAGAAAAAGAAATTATTCAAGAAGCAGAAAAGCTTGAAGAATTCCTGGAGTTGATAATTAAAACAAATGAACCATCCGTGCAATATAAAGATGTACCGGATGCTTTAAATACGATTACGGCATATTCATTTTTTGGAATAAAGAATGAAGAAGTCGCTTTGCTTAACAGCTTCGAGTTTTCAAAATTAAGTTTGGCTCGTGGTAGTTTAAATCCTGAGGAACGAGTTGAAATTGAGTCACACGTGCGACACACATATGCTTTTTTAACGCTTATACCATGGTCTACTATGTTCGAGGAAATTCCTGATATCGCATATGCTCATCACGAAAAATTAGATGGCTCTGGATATCCACGAGGTTTAAAAGAACATCAAATTCCTACACAGTCAAAAATTATGACTATTGCTGATATTTATGATGCGTTAACTGCGGGGGATCGACCTTATAAAACAGGATTATCCTCAATTAAAGCTTTAGATATATTACATGAAGAAGCTAAAAATAATAAAATTGACACGGAATTATTGCGTATTTTTATAGAGTCAAATTCCTATAAGTTAAGTTTTCACTAATAATTTAATGATCGGGAAGAAATTTTAAATATTGTAGATCTTCTTTTGTGTCGACATCATGCAAGGTTGAAAGTATCTTATATTTTAAATTTAATTTATTGAAAATGTTTATGGTACTTGTAAATACGGTTGACTTACCCCAATCAATATCTGAGAAAATTTCTTTCTTGGCATTATTTATTCCAATTAGAACATAACCACCATCATAGGCTGGACCGATCACAGCATCATATCCAGATGTTAATTGTTGATTCGCTTCAATTAGATATTGTTCTGAAAGTTCAGGGCAATCAATACCTATAATTAAACACTGCGAATATTTTTTTAAGCATAGGTGTGTTGCTCGGTACATTCGTTCGCCAAGATCATTTCCATTTTGAATTTTCGTGGATATATTATTTTCTTTTGCTAATGACGTTAACCATTGATTATTGTGGACTGAAGTGTGATGAAGTTGGAAATCAATATCTTTAATTTTTGAAGCAATATTTAAAGTGTGCTTTAATAACTGTATATGAACCTTATAGGCACCATTAATTCCAATAGCAGGGATTAAACGTGTTTTGG
>JBGMQW010000125.1:0-10562 GCA_048060815.1 Thiohalomonadales bacterium
CTTCGATACTGCTCATGTCAGTATATTCCTCCGGTAATCATCAGTAATATGCAGGGTCGCTATTGTATTGAAAAGTAGGATGAAATTCTACACACAATACAAACTTTACCCATTATTTTCTTAATTATAATATCAAATTATATCAGAATTGATTAGCTCATGTACATTCCACCATTAATATGGATAGTTTCACCAGTTATATAGTTGGCATCT
This sequence comes from Thiohalomonadales bacterium, assembly GCA_048060815.1. Classification (GTDB taxonomy): domain Bacteria; phylum Pseudomonadota; class Gammaproteobacteria; order UBA6429; family Thiohalophilaceae; genus CAYQUC01. The sequence goes on from JBGMQW010000125.1 coordinate 214, forward strand.
GATGATGCTAAAAATGCTACTGTTTTTGCAACTTCATTGACCGATCCCAGACGCGCTAAAGGGATTTGTTGTAATAATGCTAATCTTTGTTCTTCAGCCAGTTCACGAGTCATATCAGTATCGATAAAGCCTGGTGCAACAACATTTATGGTAATTCCACGACTTCCAACCTCTCGTGCCAGAGACTTACTAAAGCCAATGACACCCGCTTTAGCAGCAGAATAGTTGGTTTGCCCGGCATTACCTGAAACACCCACAACCGACGCTATGCTAATTATACGTCCTTTTTTAGCTTTCATCATGGCTCGAAGACAAGCTTTAGACATACGATAAATAGAGCTGAGGTTAGTATTAATTATGTCATCCCATTCATCAACTTTCATTCTCATTAACAGGTTATCACGCGTTATACCGGCATTATTGACCAAAATTGAGGGCGCACTATAATGTTCAGTAATAGCGCTTAGAATGCTGCTCACGCTTTCTGCATCAGTTACATCTAATGCCATTCCACATCCCTTTATACCGTTATCTTTCAAATAGTTACTAATGCTGGTTGAACCATTTTCTGATGTTGCGGTACCGATAACTGTCGCACCTCGAAGTCCTAATTCTAATGCAATAGCTTGCCCAATTCCACGGCTTGCACCGGTTATTAAACTAACTTCATCACACAAATTTTGGGGATAGATATCTTTGCTCATTTATTATCCTTTATTCTTTAAACCTTATTCATTTATTAAAGCAATAGCTTTATCTAAGCCACTCTTATCATAAAATGCAACACTGGACAGCGATTTATCAATTCGTTTAACCAGGCCAACAAGTACTTTACCCGGACCGCATTCTATTAATTTTGTGGTGCCGGATTTTGAAATGGAGTTAATAGTATCAACCCATTGCACCGGTTGGTAAAGTTGATTTGTCAGCGCGGTTCTAATATGAATTGCATCTGTGTATTGTTGAACATCGACATTGTGAGTAACGGGTGTATCAGGTGATTTTATTTCGATGGTGTTTAAAACGTCGGCTAATTTTTCTGCAGCTGGTTTCATTAAAGCACAATGAGATGGGACACTTACCGGTAATAATAAAGCTCGTTTAGCGCCAGACTCTTTAGCCGCTGCAATTGCGCGATTTACGGCGTCTTTATTACCTGCAATAACGACCTGACCTGTTGAGTTAAAATTAACAGCTGCAACAACTTCACTTTCAGCGCTATCGGCGCAAACTTTAATTACAGTGTTGTTATTGAGACCTAAAATTGCAGCCATTGCTCCAACCCCGGTTGGAACGGCTTCTTGCATTAGTCGTGCTCGTTCAGCAACCAATTTAATAGCATCATTAAATAATAGACTATTTGCAGCGACCAGGGCAGTGTATTCGCCTAAGCTGTGGCCGGCAAATGAAACTGGAGGTTTTAACTTATGTTGCAACCAGACACGCCAGCAAGCTATTCCGGCTGCAAGCATGGCAGGTTGGGTAATAGATGTTTCATTTAATTTTTCAATTGGGCCATCTTTTACAATTGACCATAGATCGTAAGATAAAGCTTCTGATGCTTCATCAAATGTATCTTTTACAATCGTGAATTCATCTGCAAGTGTCGATAACATACCGACAGATTGAGAACCTTGTCCTGGGAATAATATGGAGTATGACATTTCTGTCCTTATGACTTTTAAATAAGAATATTAAACGTATTTAGAATTTGATCAACACCGAACCCCAGGTGAATCCGCCACCAAAAGCTTCAAGTAATACAGTATGACCTTTTTTTATCCGGCCGTCTTTTACCGCAATGTTTAACGCTAACGGAATAGATGCCGCAGAAGTGTTACCGTGTTGATCAACTGTTACCACAACATTGTCCATGTCCATATCCAGTTTTTTTGCAGTAGCAGAAATAATTCTAATATTTGCCTGATGTGGTACTAACCAATGTATATCCGATTTTTTCATATTATTTGATGCGAGTGTTTCATCAACAATTCGACCCAAAGTATTAACAGCAACTTTAAATACTTCGTTACCCTTCATTTGCACAAATGCTTTACCTTCTCGAAGTAATTCAGGATTCTCGGATATACCACCTGGAACAGTTAATAAATCACGATACTTTCCATCAGCATGTATATGCGTTGAAATAATACCGGGTTGTTCTGTTGCCTGTAAAATAACAGCTCCGGCGCCATCACCAAATAAAACACAGGTACCGCGATCGGTCCAATCAAGAATTCTGGATAATGTTTCGGCACCAACAATTAAAGCGCATTTATTGGAGCCTGAACGAATAAACTTTTCTGCAATAGATACGGCATAAACAAAACCAGTACAGACTGCTTGAACATCAAATGCAGGACAGCCATGTATATCTAATCGCTGTTGTAATAAACAAGCTGTACTTGGAAAAATACGATCGGGTGTTGTGGTTGCAACTATTATTAAATCGATGTCTGAAATTTCAATTCCAGACGATTTGATTGCATCCCTGGCCGCATGTTCAGCTAGATCTGCAGTTGTTTCATTCTCAGCCGCGATATGACGTTTTTTAATACCAGTCCGATCTAAAATCCATTCATCAGTAGTATCAACAATTTTTTCAAGATCAGAATTTGTTAATTCTTTTTCAGGTAAATATCCGCCTGTTCCGGTGATTTGAGTATAAATCATTAAACTTCCTTACCACTAAAAGCGGTTTCAAGTTGACTGGCGATACGTTCAGGAACATTTTTATCAACTTCAATAATGGCTTCGTAAATTGCAGTTTCAAATGATTTTGCATCTGCACCGCCATGACTTTTTATTACGGTTTTCCGCAGGCCTAATAAACTGGCGCCATTATATTCACCAGGATCAACTCGCTTTTTAAAGGATTTAATTACCGGCATGGAAATTAAAGCAGCAATCTTGGTCAGTAAATTAGCCTTAAATTCCTGCTTTACAAATTGTGAGAACAATTGCGCAACACCTTCCGATGCTTTCAACATAACATTACCAACAAAACCATCACAAACAATAACATCGGCATGACCAAGATAAATTCCATTGCCTTCGACATAACCGATATAATTAAGGTTACTTTTGTTTAACAGGGCTGCAGATTCTTTTACTTGCTCATTGCCTTTAATATCTTCTTCACCAATATTTAACAAGGCAACTTCAGGATTTGCTTTATTGTCAACAGCACTGGACAAAGCTGATGCCATTACAGCAAATTGAAATAATTGTTCTGCACTTGAATCAATATTCGCTCCTAAATCCAGTACATGTGTATGGCCGGTTATTGTTGGTAAGGTTTTGCATATCGCCGGGCGATCAATCCCCGGTAACATTTTAAGTACAAATCTGGCTGTTGCCATTAATGCTCCCGTGTTACCAGCACTAACGCAGGCCTGCGCTTCACCTGATTTTACTAAGTTCAGAGCAACTCGAATTGAGGAATCTTTTTTATGGCGTAATGCCTGTGCAGGGTGTTCATCCATTTCCACTACTTGTGATGCGTTATGAACTTCCAGACGCGATTTATCGTATTTAGCTTTAGACTCATTTAATATTGAATTAATTTTTGACTCATTTCCAACTAAAATTATATGAACCACTTTATTTTTTGCGAGCACTGCTAATGCAGCAGGTACCACAACAACAGGTCCATAATCACCACCCATTGCATCAAGTGCAATAGTAATGCTCACGATTTTAGAATTAGGAGTTGACACTCGATGGTGTGTAATGACATTCGAGCGTTATTCGTCTTTGCCGGCAATAATCTGACGCCCTCGATAGTATCCATTTGGGCTTACATGATGACGCAAATGAGTCTCACCCGTAGTAGATTCAATTGATAAGGCTTTAGATGTCAATGAATCGTGTGAACGACGCATGCCACGTTTAGACGAAGATTTCTTGGTTTTTTGAACGGCCATAATTTACCTCAGTAGAACTTATTTATTCAGATCTTTTAATACTGAAAAAGGATTGGTATCCTTATCATCTTCAGATAAAACTGTCTCTGACTTGGTGTGTGTTAAGTGCGTTATTTGCTCAGAACACTGCGTATCGTTATGTTTCGGGATAGCTGGTAAAGCTAACAACAATTCATCCTCTATTATATCGGATAACATGATTGGTGTGTCATTTACTATGCAAGGTTCGTATTCCTGACCCAGTTTTTCCTCATCAAATTCCGATGCCAAAAATGCAATTAATAAATCCACATTAATGGTAAAATCCATCTCGGTTAGACATCGTTGACACAATAACGTTAGAGTACCAACAATTGATCCTGCTAAAAAATGTACTCCATTAGTGTCTTTATCAAATGCCAGGGTAATTGCTAAGTATTCATTCGATGAACTACTCTTTAATAGCGGCAATAATCGTTTCATTTGCTTTACGGGCATATTACCAGCATACATCCGACCCACATCAGCCAATCGAAATGGATCGATAAACTGTGGCAATTTTTGAGCCTTATCCGACATAGCGCGCAATTTTAAGGCACTATCACTAAGTAGTCAAAATCATTAGAGAAATATTGTTAAAAAAAGACCTTTATTTGGTAAAACCGCAATGATTTCTGTGATTTAATTAGTAATTTTAAGGAATCTAGACTAAATTCAAAAAATACTGGTCTTTTTTAAGAGACAAAGTCATTATTAAAGCAGATGATAAAAAAAATCCTTATAGCCAATCGTGGTGAAATCGCGGTCAGAATTGTCCGGGCATGCTCTGAAATGGGTATAAAATCAGTTGCTGTTTATGCTGAGGCAGACCGCTATTCGTTGCATGTTAAAAAAGCCGATGAAGCATACAGCCTGGGACCTGATACAGTTGCAGGTTACTTGAATGTCCATCGATTGGTTAATCTCGCTAAAGAAGCTGGCTGTGATGCAGTACATCCCGGTTATGGCTTTTTATCAGAAAACCCGGAATTTGCCGCAGCCTGTGAGCGACGAGGTATTCAATTTGTTGGTCCGGATGAGAAAATTATCCAGAGTATGGGCAATAAAATTCAGGCTCGAAAAGCCATGATCGATGCGGGTATTCCTGTAACGCCGGGTAGTGAATCAAACTTGCTTGATATAGATGATGCAATCAATTTCGCAACCGATATCGGTTTTCCAGTGATGCTCAAAGCCACCGCCGGTGGTGGTGGTCGAGGAATTCGGCGGTGTGATGATTTGGATGAATTACGCAAAAACTATGATCGGGTTATTTCTGAGGCAAGTAAGGCATTTGGTTCTACTGACATATTCATTGAGAAATGTATTGATAATCCCCGCCATATTGAAGTTCAAATACTTGCCGACAAACACGGTAATGTAATTCACCTATTTGAACGCGATTGTTCAATTCAACGCCGCCACCAAAAATTAATCGAAATAGCACCCTCGCCCCAAATAAACGAACAACAACGAGAGTATTTAGGGGATCTTGCAGTACGAGCAGCTAAAGCAGTTAATTATGTGAATGCCGGAACAGTAGAATTTTTAATGACTGAAGATGAGCAATTTTATTTTATGGAAATGAATACGCGTATACAGGTAGAACATCCTATTACCGAAAGCATTACGGGAATTGATATTGTTCAGGAACAGATACGAATCGCATCCGGACTTAACTTACGTTATCAACAACACGAAGTTCAAAGACGGGGTTATGCTATCGAGTTTCGAATTAATGCAGAAGATCCCCAGAATGATTTTTTACCTAGCTTCGGAAAAATTTCCCGTTATTTTGCAACCGGTGGACCCGGTGTTAGAACCGATGGTTGTATATACACCGGTTATGTTATACCACCCTATTATGATTCCATGTGTGCAAAATTAATTATTTGGGCTCTGGATTGGGATTCTGTTCTGGACCGTTCACAGCGTGCATTAAAAGATATTATTCTTCATGGTGTAAAAACGACTATTCCCTATCATTTAGAAATTTTGAAATCGGCTGAATTTCAAATGGGTAATTTTAATACCGGATTCGTTGATGCGCATCCTGAACTAAATAAATATTCAGTTAAACGATCTAATCGGGATGTAGCGGCTGCAGTCGCTGCTGCTGTTGCTGCTAGTATGGGGTTGTAATATTTCAAGGATTTCTCTGTGTACCTCAGCGTCCTCTGTGGTTCATAAAATTAAAAATGGAGTAATAAATGCCGGCCATTAAAGTAACTGACACTATCTTAAGAGATGCACATCAATCGTTAATAGCAACAAGAATGCGCATTGAAGATATGTTACCAATATGTGAACGATTGGATAAAATTAATTATTGGTCACTTGAAGTTTGGGGTGGAGCAACTTTTGATGCCTGTATTCGATTTTTAAAAGAAGATCCCTGGGAACGTTTAAGATTATTAAAAAGTGCATTACCTACAACACCATTACAAATGTTATTGCGTGGACAAAACTTACTTGGTTACCGTCATTATTCTGATGATGTGGTGCGTGCTTTTGTGCATCGTTCTGCAGTAAATGGTATCGATGTTTTTCGAGTTTTTGATGCACTAAATGATATTCGAAATTTAAGGGTTTCAATAGAAGCCGTAAAAAATGAAAATAAACATGCACAAGGAGCGATTAGTTTTACAACAAGCCCTGTACATACGACAAAGCAATTTGTTGCTATGGCAGTAGAGTTGCAAGAAATAGGTTGTGACAGTATTGTTATAAAAGACATGGCCGGATTGCTAACCCCTTATGTTACAGAAGATTTGGTCACAGAATTAGTCGATAAACTTAAAGTCCCGATACACATACATTCACACGCAACGGCAGGTTTAGCCAGTATGTGCCAATTAAAAGCAATCGAAAGTGGCGCCAGTGGAATTGACACTGCAATTTCATCTTTTTCTGAAGGTAGCAGCCACCCTGCTACTGAAAGCATGGTAGCAGCATTACGAAATACTCCGTATGACACCAAGCTCGATTTAGAATCCTTACAGGAAATTGGTTTTTATTTTTATGAAGTAAGAAAAAAATATCATCAATTTGAAAGTGAATTTACTGGTCTGGATACCCGCGTTCAAGTTAACCAGGTTCCTGGTGGTATGATGTCTAATTTGTCTAATCAATTAAAAGAACAAGGTGAACTGGCTCGAATGAACGAAGTGTTAGAAGAAATTCCCAAGGTTAGAAAAGAGCTAGGTTATCCACCGTTAGTAACACCAACATCACAAATAGTGGGTACCCAGGCGGTTTTAAACGTGTTAACCGGTGAACGATATAAAACAATTACCAATGAAGTGAAAACGTATTTAAAAGGACAGTACGGAAAAGCACTGGGAGAAATTAGCCCACAGGTTCGCTCAATGGCCATTGGTAACGAGGAAGTTATTGATTGTCGTCCAGCAGATTTACTTGAACTTGAATTGGATAAATTAAGATCACAATGTGCAGATATTAGTGAGAATGAAGACGATGTATTAATTTATGCGATGTTCCCGGATATCGGTAGAAAGTTTTTAGAGGAGAGAAAAAATGGCACTCTGGAGCCTGAAAAACTCGAACCAAAAATAGAGGCTGATAAAGATAATGTGTGTATGGCTGCAACCGAATTCAATGTAACGATGCACGGTGAAACATACAATATTAATATAACCGGAACCGGTTATGCCGCACAAGAACAAAAGCCCTATTTCATTCGAATAGACGGACAACCAGAAGAGATATTGGTTGAAAATTTAACTCAAATGGAAATGGGTAATGGACAATCAAGTGGTAATATTAAAATTGCAACAAAATCAGCTCAGGGTAAACGTCCTCGAGCGACAAATCCTGGTGATGTAACTACTTCAATGCCCGGCACCATTGTAGAAGTTTTTGTTGCAGTCGGCGATTCTGTTAAGGCTGGTGCTCCGGTATTAATTACTGAAGCAATGAAAATGGAAACTGAAATACAAGCACCAATTGACGGCACGATAAAAGCAGTTCATGTTGCTAAAGGTGATAGTATTAATCCAGATGAAACATTGATCGAAATAACGTAATATTTTAATTCAACAAAATCATGATTAATAGCATACCTGAAATTATTTTGGCATCAACATCGCCATATAGAAAAGAAATATTAAATAAATTACAAATTCATTTTACAACATGTTCTCCTGATATCGATGAACAAGCTAAAGAAAATGAAACCCCGGAAGCTCTGGTACAAAGATTATCTGTGGAAAAAGCACTAGCCTGTGCGCAACAAAATAACAATGCACTGATAATAGGATCTGATCAAGTAGCCGTACTAGATAATAAAATTATCGGTAAACCTCATAATCATGGAAATGCAGTAATACAATTACAAAAAGCATCAGGTAAAAAAGTAATATTCCTGACCGGATTATGTTTATTAAATTCAAAAACAAAACAACATCAAGTTGACGTTGTACCCTACTCTGTATTATTCAGAAAATTAAACGATACTCAAATAAAAAACTACTTACTTAAAGAACAGCCCTATAACAGCGCTGGAAGTTTTAAATCTGAAGGATTGGGAATTTGTTTATTTGAGAAAATAACAGGCGATGATCCAAATACATTAATAGGATTACCATTAATCCGACTCACTAAAATGTTTGAACAAGAAGGGTTTAATATTTTATAGGTTAGCCGCAAAGACGCAAAGAGCGCAAAATGTAATGTTTATCTTTGCGTCTTAGCGGCTAAAAATAATTTTAAACGATTTACCGAAGTTCCACTTTATCCAACCCTAAAACGGCTGAAATTGAAGTTCCGAACGACGCACCAAGTTGTTTGGCGAATTGATCAAGATAAGATGGTTTTGGCGTAAAATCGACAATGTCTTTTGCGCCGATTATTTCACGAGCAACATAACTACTACTACCGAGGCCATCAACTAAACCCATGGCGACACTTTCCTCACCAGTCCATACATAACCAGAGAATAAATTTGGTGATTCTTTTAATCGATCACCCCGTCCTTTTTTTACAACATCAATAAATTGTTTATGAATACTGGTTAACATTTTTTGAATATGTTTCTTGTCTGATTGTTTTTCAGGTGTAAATGGGTCCAAAAATCCCTTGTTTTCACCAGCGGTATAAAGTCGTCGTTGTACACCAACTTTTTTCATAGCATCAACAAATCCAAAACCATTCATTAATACTCCTATTGAACCAACAATACTGGCTTTGTCGGCATAAATTTTATCTGCCGCTGACGCAATATAATATCCACCGGAAGCACATACGTCTACAATGACTGCATAAACAAGTATGTCTTTATATTTTTTACGTAAACGTATTATTTCATCATTAATGTAACCAGATTGAACAGGACTACCACCAGGACTATTGATTCTTAGAATAATTCCTTTCGTATTCTTGTTTTCAAATGCATCGCGTAACCCGGTTATAATATTATCTGCATTTGCTTGGGTAGTACTTGATATAACACCCTGAATATCAATTAATGCGGTATGAGGCCCACTACTTAAATTAGACATACCATCATTTTTTGATAATGCTGCCATGAATACAGCTAGATAACCAAATAATAAAGCAAAGGTCAAAAATTTAAAAAAGATACTCCAGCGTCTGGTGCGACGTTGCTCATTTAACGATGAGAACACTAAACGATTAATGAGATCCTTATTTATCTCAGGTTCGTCAGACTGATTTTCATTATTTTCAATAGACATACGTTTACCTTAAATTATTAATTTGTTTTAGAAAAATTATTCAACCCGGATTCCGCTGTAATTAGACTTCGGAATTTAGGTTCAACCATCGTTGTAATTCATCTATACATGATACGTTTGTAACAGGTTGATATGCAAGAAGTCGTTCCGTACTATGTACGCCATGAGTAATTGCAACTGAATTCATGCCAATGTTATTGGCCATTTCGAGATCATATGCGGTATCGCCTATCATAAGTGACTGTTGCACAGTAATGTTAAGTTCATTTAGAATTTCAGTCAGCATTAAGGGCTCAGGTTTTGATAGTGTTTCATCAGCACATCGGGAACAGTCAAAAAAATCGTGTAATTGCATTTTCAATAATATCCGGTCTAAACCTTGCCGGCCTTTTCCAGTTGCAATTGCCAATAATAGTCCTTTTTGTTTTAAACTATTTAACATTTCTTTTACACCATCGAATAATTTTGAGGGTGTCGTATTTTTTTCAACAAACTGATCCCGGTATTCATCTATAAATAATTGAATCTGTGATTCGGTAAAATCAGGATAAAGTTTTAGTATTGCTTCCGTTAAGCCCAGGCCGATAATGTCTTTTAATTGCAGGTCTGTTCTTGGCTCAAAATCCAGATTCTGAATGCTTGAACGCAAACAAGCAACGATTTTTGCTTCTGAGTCCATCAACGTTCCATC
>JBGMQW010000126.1:0-10460 GCA_048060815.1 Thiohalomonadales bacterium
TTAAATAAATTAAATACAAATCGTACTTAAATAAGTACCGGTAAAATAATGACTACTGTACTTCTCCCTCTCCCTGGGCAGAGGGTCGGGGTGAGGGGAATGATTTCGATATAGAATAATGATATTTAAAAATTAGTAATGCCAATTTAATATATAAAATACATCAAATATTTAAATTATTGTCTAAACTTAATTACAAATGAGGTTTCGTATGTTCAAAAAATTTCAACAATATATTTCCACTATTTTAATCTTGATATTATTAACTAGCAGTAACTCACTTTACGCTAGCGAAGTCTCAATAGAAAAGGCTGTTTTTCGTTTAAATGGTTCTAGTTGGTCAGTTGATGTAACATTGAAACACAAAGATACAGGTTGGAATCATTATGCTGATGCCTGGCGAATTGTTGATGCTAAAGGAATAGAAATTGCGAAAAGAATTTTACATCATCCGCATGTAAACGAACAGCCTTTTACTCGAAGTTTGAGTAGTGTTAAAATTCCTGATAAAACCAAAATTATTTTTATTCAAGCGCACGACACCGGGCAGAAATGGAGCTCAAAAAAACTGGAAATTGATTTATTTAATAACAAACGTGACAATGTTAAAGTGATTCGTTAATTGGTGATTATATAATGCGTTATTTACAATTTATTTATATTTTTTCCTTAATTTTGATATCTCAAAATCTGTCTTCTTCTGAAATCGTGGTTTTAGGTTTATTTAACGGTATGGTAATTATTACAGTCGATGGTGAGAAAAGAAAATTACGTGATGGACAGGTTAGTTTAGAAGGAATTAAATTAATTGAATCAAATAGTGAGCAAGCTGTATTAGAAATAAATGGAAAACGTGAAGTTCATAAGTTAGGCACTCATATCAGTACTCGCTTTGAGCGTGATGCACAATCGCAAGCTCAAATATGGCCGAAAAATGGCATGTATTTAACTTCCGGTTCTATTAATGGTCAAGCGATTGATTTTATGGTCGACACTGGTGCTACTTTTGTTGTAATGAATTCATTAACCGCTAAAAAACTTGGAATTGATTATCGATATATTGGTGAGAAGTCATGGGCAAGTACTGCTAGTGGAACTGTAGCAACGTATAATTTGAAATTAAAAACTGTACAGGTCGGTGATATCAAGTTATTAAATATCCAGGGTGCTGTTATCGAAGGAGATTCGCCAACGACGGTGTTGTTAGGCAATTCGTTTTTAAACCGACTGGAAATGACTCGTAAAGGCAGTATGATGTTACTTAAAACCAAATTTTAAAGATCTAGTTCAATTCTTTTATCCCTTTCAATTAATGCATAAGCTGAATGATTATGGATTGATTCAAAATTTTCAGACTCTACAATATATGAAAGTATTCGTTTTTCTTCATTTAATTTAGTTGCAACATCTCGCACCATATCTTCTACGAATTTTGGATTATCATAAGCGCGTTCAGTAACGTATTTTTCATCCGGACGTTTTAATAATCCATAAAGTTCACAGGATGCTTCTTTTTCAACTATCTCAATTAGTTCTTCAATCCACATGAAATCTTTAATTTCAACAGTAACAGTTACGTGTGAACGTTGATTGTGAGCACCATAATCTGAAATTTTCTTTGAACAGGGGCAAAGGCTTGTTACTGGTACAACGACTTTCATTTTCATTTTATGCTCACCTTTGACTATGTCGCCAAGAAACAATACGTCATAATCTAACAGGCTTTTAACACCTGTGATTGGAGCTGCTTTATTTATAAAATAAGGAAATTTCATTTCGATATGACCGGCATTCGCTTCAAGCCGTTTAGCCATTTCCTTTAACATGACCTTGAACGATTCTATTGAAATTTCTCGTTCATGATTATTCAAAATTTCCACAAAACGAGACATATGAGTGCCTTTAAAATTATGCGGTAAATCAACATACATATTAAAGTTAGCAACAACATGTTGATCAGCACCATTGCGTTCACGAATTCGTACAGGATGACGGATATCTTTTATTCCTACTTTGTTAATTGGAATACGACGTGTATCAGCACTGTTTTGAACATCTGCAATGGTTTCAGATTTAGATGTTGACATTTTTTAATCTTCCTCAGTATAGGTTACACAGGCACGCTCTGTTTCCCATAGTGTGATAGCACCAACTTTAATTTGCGTGGTGTTAATTGTTTTTGATAATTCTGTATATAAATAAGCAGAAACATTCTCTGCTGTAGGATTTATCGTATTAAAGGGTACCAGCTCGTTTAAATTTCGATGATCCAGTTTCTCAAGTAATTCTTTTGTTGCTTTTTTAATATCAGAAAAATCCAGACCCATTCCAATCGAGTCTAATTCTTTAGCTTTAACGATTACTTCAACTTTCCAATTATGTCCGTGTAGACGGCTACAAACACCAGGGTATCCTCGTAGCAAATGCGCAGCAGAGAAATCTGTAATAATTTTCATGGTGTATAAAGCAGTCATAGTATAACTTTGTAGAAAAGGCTTAAGCTAGTGAGGCATGTTTTGTAAGGGTTAAGTGATTTAAAAATCCTTCTACAGATTTTATTATACCATTACAGTCGAGACATGCATCAACTAATAACGCTTCTCTACTGGCATGTTGTTGAAAATAATCAGGTAACCCTAAGATTTTGATGGGTATTTGAATATCGCAATGGGCTAAACATTCATTAACAGCACTTCCCGCACCACCAAGAATGGCATTATCTTCAATCGTAACAATAACATCATGCTGTTGTGCAATTTTTTGTATTAACTTTGTATCCAGCGGTTTTATAAATCGCATATTAACGACTGTCGCATCCAGAATTTCAGCTGCTTCCAGTGCGGCACTCAATGTAATACCGAATGATAGTATTGCTATTTTTGAACCTTGGCGACAAATCTCACCTTTGCCAATATCAATTGTGTCTAACGATGAATTTAATTCGACACCTGGACCGGTTCCACGAGGATACCGCACAGCACATGGGCCTTTATATTTAAATCCGGTGGATAGCATTAAACGGCATTCTTGTTCATTTGCAGGAGCCATAATAGTCATGTTCGGAATACAGCGCATAAAGCTTAAATCAAAGCTTCCTGCATGTGTAGGTCCATCAGGTCCGACCAAACCAGCACGATCAATTGCAAACAGAATATCCAGATTTTGGATTGCTACATCATGCACCAGTTGATCATAGGCACGTTGCAAAAATGTGGAATAAATGGCGACTACCGGCTTTATACCATCACACGCCATTCCCGCTGCCACGGTAATGGCATGTTGTTCTGCAATTCCAACATCAAAGTATCGGTTTGGGAACTCATTTGCAAATCTGACAAGCCCCGAACCTTCAAGCATAGCCGGTGTAATAGCGACCAGATTTTTATCATGTTTGGCCATATCACATAACCAATCAGAGAAAATTTGGGTATAACTTGGGCCAGTTGGTTTACTCTTTTTAATTTCTCCAGTTGTTCGGTTAAATGGTCCAACACCATGATAAAGACACGGATTCTGTTCTGCAGGAGCAAAACCTTTGCCTTTTTTAGTAACAATATGGAGAAATTGAGGTCCTTTAAGTTTACGTAAATTTCCAAGCGTTGTGATTAAGGTTTTTAAGTCATGACCATCGATTGGACCTATGTAATTAAAACCAAGTTCTTCAAATAATGTTCCAGGTACAACCATACCTTTTACATGTTCTTCAGCACGTCTTGCTAATTCCCACACCGTTGGAATCGTTCCAAGGACTTTTTTACTGCCTTCACGCATAGTTGAATAAAGACTACCCGAAAGCACTTTTGCCAAATAATTTGATAAACCACCAACATTGGGAGAAATTGACATTTCATTATCGTTAAGGATAACTAATAAATTTGAGTCTAAAACACCGGCATGGTTTAAGGCCTCAAAAGCCAAACCTGCTGTCATTGCACCATCACCTATGATTGCAACAACACGTCGATCAATTTGTTGTTGTTGCGCAGCAATTGCCATACCGAGCGCAGCACTAATTGAAGTACTGGAATGACCAACACCAAAAGTGTCGTATTCACTTTCTGATCTTTTTGGAAATCCGGATAATCCACCTTCTTTACGTATGGTTATCATCTGTTCCCGTCGGCCTGTTAAAATTTTATGTGGGTAGGCCTGATGTCCCACATCCCACACTAATCTGTCGTCTGGGGTGTTATAGATATAATGTAGCGCGATCGTTAATTCAACTGTGCCAAGACTGGAAGCGAGATGACCGCCTGTTTCACTAACCAAATCGATAGTAAAGCTACGTAATTCATCAGCTAATTGCTGTAATGAGTCAGGTGACAAATCTCTTAGATTTGCAGGGCTATCAATTTCACTTAGTAATGGATAAATTGAGTTTTTGATCATTGCTACAATATTGGCTTGATTGTTAATACAGCCCTAATATACCGTAGCTGAACTAATATCTCTAATGATTTCGTTCAATTATGAAATGTGCAAGTTCTGCAAGCCGGGTTGATTGCAATTTAAGTTTATTTAAACTACTAATCGATTGATCAAGCATGTCTTTTGCCAGTTTTTTTGATTCTGTCAGTCCGATCAGGGAAGGATAGGTTGGTTTATTTTTTGCTGCATCGGCGCCTTGTGTCTTGCCAAGAATTTCAGTATCACTTTCGACATCAAGAATATCGTCCTGGATTTGAAACGCTAAACCAATACATTTAGCATAATGATCTAATATTGTAAGTTCTTCTTTACTGATATTGTTAACACATAATGCCCCCATATTAATACTGGCGCGTATTAATGCACCGGTTTTATGGATATGCATATTTTCAAGTTCGGTGATTGTTATTTGTTTGCCTACTGAATCGAGATCAATAGCCTGACCACCAGCCATGCCACGGGATCCGCTTGCTAAGGTCAATATGTTAATCATTTTGATACGTTGATCAGCTTTTAAATTCTCACCATAGTTGCTTAAAATCCGAAAAGCCAGTGCTTGTAGCGCATCTCCAGCAAGAATTGCCATAGCTTCACCATGAGCTATGTGACAGGTAGGTCGACCACGTCGTAGATCATCATCATCCATAGCGGGTAAGTCGTCGTGGATCAGGGAGTATGCGTGAATAAGCTCAATTGCACTTGCGGGAATATCGACATCATTTTGAGCTGCTCCAAAACTTTCTCCTGTGGCATAGGCTAAAATAGGTCGAATACGTTTGCCACCATTTAATACCGAATAACGCATAGCTTGATGTAAACTGAATGGATGGGTCGATTCAGAAGGTAGCCAGTTTTCCATGGCTGTATCTACATTTTGGCGCCATTGCGTCATTTGTGTATTTAAATTCAAATTTAGTTACCGGTTATATTTTTTGAGTTTTATTCGTTGTCAAAATCACTTAAAATGTGTTGACCATTTTGTTCAAGTAAAATTTGAACTTTTTGTTCTGCGGACTTTAGTGATTCCTGGCACTGGCGTGTTAATACTACACCACGTTCAAAATCAACTAATGATTGTTCAAGACTTGATTCACCATGTTCCATTTTTTCGACTAATTTTTCCAACTCATCAATTGCTGTTTCGAAATTGAAATTATTATCAGATTTTTTAGATTTTTTCTTGGTAGCCATATAAATTTGATTAAAGTGTTTAGCTAATATTTGGTTTATTCGAATACATTATACGGTATTTCGGAAACGGCTGAAAAACAAATATTGGTTATTTTTTAGAATGACAAACTAAGGGTTTGCGAGGATTGACAAGCTAATATGAACAAAGTAGTATTTTGCGCAGTAATTAGACTGAGTCTAAGCTAGGTTTTTGACATAATAGCGTTAAAACTCAGTAATTTTATTTTGAAGGAGCTCATGAAAATGTCATTAAAAGGTAGCAAAACAGAACAAAACTTAAAAGATGCTTTTGCCGGTGAATCTCAAGCTAACCGACGTTATTTATATTTTGCAGCTAAAGCTGATGTAGAAGGTTATAACGATGTTGCGACAGTTTTTCGTTCAACAGCAGAAGGTGAAACCGGACATGCACATGGCCATTTAGAATATCTCGAGGAAACGGGTGATCCTGCTACAGGTTTACCTATTGGACCAACCGGGGATAATTTAAAAGCAGCAATTGCAGGCGAAACACACGAATATACTGATATGTATCCAGGTATGGCAAAAGCGGCTCGCGATGAAAAATTTGATGAAATCGCTGATTGGTTTGAAACATTAGCAAAAGCGGAACGTTCACATGCAAATCGATTTCAAAAAGCATTAGATAATCTTGATGATTAATTTTAAAAGTACATAAATCAAATTAAGCCGGTATTATTTACCGGCTTTGTTTTTTGTGCCAGATCAAATTAAAATTATGAATATTTCTAAAAGAAAGGTTTATTTTTAAAAGGCTTTACTAATGTCATCAAAAACATTAATTCCACGAGAGGGTAGTCTCGAAGCACCAAAGCGACATAGTATCGATTGGACTAATCCAGATTATTACGATGAAACATTATTGTTTAAAGAGTTAGAACGAGTTTATGATATTTGTCATGGTTGTCGGCGTTGTGTGAGTTTATGTAATGCATTTCCAACATTATTTGATTTAGTTGATGAATCTAATACTTTTGAGGTTGATGGTATCGCTAAAAAAGATTATTGGAATGTCGTCGAACATTGTTATTTATGTGATTTGTGTTATATGACAAAGTGCCCTTATGTTCCTCCACATGAGTGGAATGTTGATTTCCCACATTTAATGTTACGTGCAAAAGCAGTGCATTTTAAAAAACATAATACCAGCATCAGAAATAAATTTTTATCAGCTACCGATTTTGTGGGGAAATCTGCAAGTTTCCCAATTATTAATTCCGTGGTAAATTTTGTTACGCAAAACGAAAATACCCGAAAAATAATGGAGCCGCTAATAGGTGTACATCATCAAGCTGTAATACCGCGTTATGAAAGAGTCACATTTCGCGCTCGTATTAATACTAATAAAAATAATACGAACAAAACTCAAAATAGTTCAGGTTCAACAACAAAAAGTAAAGTAGTATTATTTACAACGTGTTACGCAAATTATAATGAGCCACATCTGTGTGAGGATCTTATTGCGATATATGAGCATAATGGAATTGAAGTTACCACAATACCACAAGAAAAATGCTGTGGTATGCCAAAACTGGAACTTGGCGATCTAGACGCTGTAAAAAAAGCAAAAGATAATAATATTCTACAATTACTCGAGTTTGTTAAACAAGGTTGGGATATAGTTGCACCTGTATCATCATGCGTTTTAATGTTCAAACAAGAATTACCTCTCATGTTTCCAAACGATAGTGATGTTCAAGAGATTAAAAAAGCCATGTTTGATCCATTTGAATATTTATTTTTGCGTCATAAAGATGGACATTTTAAAATGGACTTTAATTGTTCACTCGGTAAAATCGCATATCAGGTAGCATGCCATCAACGGGTTCAAAATATAGGATTAAAAACACGAGATATTTTAAATTTAATTCCGGATACTGAAGTTATACCTATTCAACGTTGTTCAGGACATGATGGTACTTATGCTGTAAAAAAAGAGTTACATGAAATATCTATGAAAATTGCAAAGCCGGTTATTAATCGCGTAAAGCAGGCTAATGCAGATTATTATACCAGTGATTGTCCTATGGCAGGACATCAAATTGAAAATGGTTTGCAAGATAACAGTAGTGCAACACATCCCCTCAGTTTATTACGCAAGGCCTATGGAATTTAAATAATTTAAATAAAAATTGGAAGTGATCATGACTAAATTAACACATGAAGATTTAATGACTTTAGAAACTTATTCCAGGGAACGTAATGATTTCAGGGCTAAAGTGATGTCGCACAAAAAAAATCGCCGTGTGGCACTGGGTGATAACACGACATTATATTTTGAAGATAAATTAACAATTCAATATCAAATTCAGGAAATGCTTCGAATTGAAAAAATTTTTGAATACGGTGCAATTGATGAAGAATTAAATGCATACAATCCTTTAATACCGGATGGTAAAAACTGGAAAGCAACATTTATGATTGAATATACTGATACTACAGAACGTAAAATTGCATTGGAAAAATTGATTGGAGTTGAAAATTCTATTTGGGTGCAAATTGATGATTTCGAAAAAGTATTTGCAATTGCCGATGAGGATTTGGAGCGTAATAATAGTGAAAAAACCTCCGCAGTGCATTTCATGCGCTTTGAGTTTACAACAGATATGATAAATGCAGCAAAAAAGGGTACTGAGATTAAAATTGGTTCAGAGCATGCAAACTTGAATATTGACAATGTGATTACAGAAAATGTGAAGCAATCTTTATCGGCAGATTTTAATGATTAATGTCTTAAAGTGTAGCACTCTCATCGTAACTAGAATGGCGTAAAAGAGAGAGGATCTTGTTGATAATACTTGTTTCTGGATTACGCTGAATAGATACTAAATTTTTATAAAACCGGTTATTGTAAGTTGTTGATATTAATAAATAATTTAAAATAATTTTGATCAGTTTTGGTTATTAGCATAGACTTTAACCAATGATATGACATAAGGTAAATAGATGGTATCAACACAAGATTACTCTGGTCCGGAACGACGACACGGTGAACGTCGAAAAACAGTAGATCGTCGTGATATGATTCGATTTGAACCAACGAAAGACCCTCGGCGTTCCGGTAATGATCGACGTAAAAGTTTAATTGATGAGTGGGAACGAAGGGATATTTAGTTCTTAGTATCAAAGCACGATTATGTTATTGTACCAATAGTTCATTCAGATACATAAGGTATAAATATCAGTAATATTACGGTCATTATTCCCCGAGATAAACACACTATTTCACGACAGAATATCAGTGAGAATGCGCTGAAAGTTTTGTATCGCTTAAAAAATGCGGGTTATTCTGCTTACCTTGTTGGTGGTGCAGTTCGAGATTTACTCTTAGGTTTAAAACCCAAAGATTTTGATGTTGCAACCGATGCCCATCCAGAGCAAGTTTACAATTTATTCAGAAATTGTCGTCTTATTGGTCGCCGGTTCAGGCTAGCTCATGTTCACTTTGGGCGAGAAATAATCGAGGTTGCTACTTTTCGTGCCCATCATTCAAAATCAACAGATGACAAGGTTGGTTTAACTCATGATGATGGGATGATTTTACGTGATAATGTTTATGGTACTCTCGAAGATGATGCTGTACGTCGTGATTTCACCATAAATGCACTATATTACAATATTACTGATTTTAGTGTAGTTGATCGAGTTAATGGAATTGTTGATTTAGAAAACCGGATACTAAATTTAATCGGTGATCCTGAGACACGGTTTACTGAAGACCCTGTTCGAATGTTACGCGCCACTCGCTTTGCAGCAAAATTAAAATTTCAAATTCCTGATGAAATTGTATCACAGATAAAAAACCTTGGTCATCGTTTACAAGGTGTACCTGCAGCCAGATTGTTTGATGAAATGCTAAAATTATTTCTTGAAGGTTGTGCCGAACGAAATTATGAATTAATTGTTAAATATAATTTATTTTGTCATTTATTTCCTGTTGCTGCTGAACAACTAATTGCAAATAATAAATACACAAATACATTTATAACAAATGCATTAAAAAATACTGACGATCGAATTATCAATAAAAAACCGGTAACACCGGCATTTTTATTTGCAGCAATTTTGTGGTCAGCGGTTAAAATGGAGGCGAATCGTCTAACAGATTCAGGTATGCCTGAATTACAGTCTTTACAACTTGCCGGTGATATTGTTATTAAACGTCAAATAGATACAGTATCAATTCCTCGGCGATTTCAAACACCAATGCGTGAAATTTGGGTGATGCAGTCAAGATTAACAAATCGAAGAGGCAAACGAGCCTATAGAACACTCGATAACTCTCGTTTTCGTGCTGCATATGATTTTTTACTACTACGAGTTAGCAGTGGCGAAGAAAGTCTGGCCGAGTTGGCAGATTGGTGGACTGAGTTTCAGGTTGTAGATGAACAAAAACAACAAGAACTAATCATTAATGTTAAAGATAAAAACCCCAGGAAAAGACGTAAAAAACGTAAACTCAAGAGTAAGGTTAGTACTAAAAAAAGTATAAAAAAATCTTCTTCAGTTTAAATATATTGATACGATTCAATATAAAATATCACTGCTGTCCCGTTAATGTAATTGAAGTACTTGGTAAGTCTTTGATACTGAGAACACAGTCTTAATCGAAGTAATTGAAGAAATGAAATTACATCGCGCAAAATTGGAACTATTCCTTCTCCCTTCGGGAGAAGGCCAGGATGGGGGGATCAATAAAATGATGAGTTACCAAGGGAGAGGGAGTTAAGGGAGTTAACGGGACATCAATGATGAAATATGAATGACCTTGACATATATATTGGACTAGGTAGTAATTTAGGTGAAAGCAGGTCGCACAT
>JBGMQW010000127.1:0-10458 GCA_048060815.1 Thiohalomonadales bacterium
TTATTTTACTTTACTTTACTTATATTATTATAATAAGCATAACTAAAAATAATTACTTGATTTATATCAAGAATGACATATTTATATAATTAAATTATTTAAGTAGGGTCAGACTCTGAGGGATCCCCAGATAAAGGCTTACCGCGCATAATTTTTAGTTATTATTTTATTTCGTATCCCAGGATTGGTGATAACCAACGTTCTGCTTCGGGCAGAGTTATATTTTTGCGTTTAGCATAGTCTGCTACTTGATCTTGATTGATTTCACCTACACCAAAGTAGCTGGATTCGGGGTTTGAGAAATACCAACCACTAACAGATGCTGTAGGTAGCATTGCCATACTTTCAGTTAACGTTACTCCGATATTTTTTTCTGCCTCCAGTAATTCCCATAATAGCGGCTTCTCAGTGTGATCTGGACATGCGGGATATCCCGGTGCAGGGCGAATGCCCGGATAGTCTTCGGTTATTAATTTTTTTTGATTAAATTTTTTATTAATTAATCCGTTTCGAGGGGACCAGTCACCCGGTTCTGTACAAAAATCTTTATGACGCACTCTATCATGCATGTGTTCTGCAAATGCTTCAGCGAGCCTATCCGCTAATGCTTTTAACATTATGGAATTATAATCATCATGATCTTTTTCAAAACGTGAAATGTGTTGTTCAATACCGATACCTGCAGTAACAACAAAAGCGCCAATATAATCTTTTTTACCAGTTTCAACAGGTGCAACAAAATCACTAAGGCAACGATTTGGTTTACCTGGTGGTCGCACAGTCTGTTGACGAAGATGATGTAAGATTACACGTTGTTGGTCACGTGATTCGTCCGAATATACAACGATGTCATCTGTATTTGTACTATTAGCAGGGAAGAATCCTGTTACTGCGCGAGCTTTTAACCACTTTTCGTTTATGATTTTCTTTAACATATCCTGAGCATCGTTAAACAATCTGGTTGCTTCAGTACCAATTTTGTCATCATCAAATATTTTTGGATAACTCATTTTGAGTTCCCAGGTATGAAAGAATGGTGTCCAATCTATATACGGTACTAAATATTCTAAAGGCATATCATCAAATATTTGTAGACCTAATTTATTTGGTATAGCAGGAGTTATATCAGACCAGTTAATATTGAGCTTATTTTGACGAGATTCTTCAATTTTAAGCCAATTAATTTTGGCACGGCGACCCGCATATGTGACTCGTGTTTTTTCATAGTCCTCGCGGATTTTCGCAATATAGCTTTCTTTATTTTCTGAACTCACAAGATTTTGTGCAACACCTACCGCACGTGAAGCATCCTTCACATGGATTGTAGGGCCATGATAATTTTGTTCTATCTTAACGGCCGTGTGTGCTTTTGAAGTTGTAGCACCCCCAATCAGTAACGGAATATCAAAATCCAGACGTTCCATTTCTTTTGCCATGTGCACCATTTCATCTAGTGACGGTGTTATTAATCCACTCAATCCAATAATGTCACATTTTTCACTTTTTGCAGCTTCCAGAATTTTATTAGCAGGAACCATCACACCAAGATCCAGGACTTCAAAGTTATTGCACTGTAAAACTACACCTACAATATTTTTACCAATATCATGAACATCACCTTTTACAGTCGCCATTAAAATCTTGCCATTTGATTTCATGCCCGAACCCTTACCAGCTTCAATGAATGGCAGTAAATAGGATACGGCTTTTTTCATGACACGTGCAGATTTAACAACTTGTGGTAAAAACATTTTACCATCACCAAATAAATCTCCCACGACATTCATGCCATCCATCAGTGGCCCCTCGATGACTTCAATGGGCTGGTCAAATTGAAGACGTGCTTCTTCGGTGTCTTCAATAATAAAACTGTCTACACCTTTCACCATGGCGTGTTCGATTCGTTTTACTACAGGTAATTCACGCCATTCCAGGGTTTCTTCTTTTTTACCACCCGTACCATCACCTCGGTATTTATCGGCAATGTCGAGTAATCGTTCGGTGCTATCGTCACGTCGATTTAACACAACGTCTTCAACATGATCACGCAATTCGTCTGGTAAATCATCATAAACAGCAAGTTGCCCGGCATTTACGATACCCATGTCCATACCAGCCTGGATAGCATGATATAAAAATACCGCATGAATGGCTTCACGTAGTGGGTTGTTACCTCTAAACGAAAATGATACATTTGATATCCCACCGCTAATCATGGCATAAGGCAGGTTATTTTTTATTTCACGTGTTGCTTCGATGAAATCAACACCATAATTATTGTGCTCATCAATCCCGGTTGCGATTGCAAAAATATTGGGATCGAAAATAATATCTTCTGGTGGAAAATTTACTATCTCGGTTAATATCTTATAAGCACGAGAACAGATTTCGATTTTTCGTTGTTTTGTATCTGCTTGTCCCGTTTCATCAAAGGCCATGACAATAATCGCCGCACCGTAACGACGACATAATTTTGCGTGTTTTATAAAATTTTCTTCACCTTCTTTCAGACTAATGGAATTAACAATGCCTTTACCTTGAATGCACTTTAATCCAGCTTCAATTATTGACCATTTTGATGAATCAATCATTACCGGAACACGTGCTATATCGGGTTCACTTGCAACCAGGTTCAGGAATTTCACCATTGCCTGCTCGCCATCGAGCATGCCTTCATCCATATTGATGTCAATAATTTGTGCACCATTATCAACTTGCTCTCGAGCAACACTTAAGGCTTCATCAAACTCTTCTTCTAATATTAACCGTTTAAATTTGGCTGAACCGGTAACATTCGTTCGTTCACCGACATTAACAAATAATGAATCTGCATTAATATTACATGCTTCCAGGCCACTCAATCGGCATTCAGTTCGAAGCTCCGGGATTTTACGTGCTGGATATTTTGCGACTTCATCAACCACAGCCTTAATATGTGCCGGTGTTGTACCGCAACAACCACCCACGACATTCAAAAAACCATTTTTAGCCCAGTCACCCAATTCTTTTGCGAGCATTTCCGGTGTTTCATCAAAACCACCAAAAGCATTCGGTAAACCAGCATTGGGATGAACATTAACATAACAGTCGGCAATTTTTGATAACTCCTCAACATGAGGGCGTAACTCTTCGGCACCGAGCGCACAATTAAAACCAAAACTAATTGGTTTTATATGACGTAATGAATTGTAAAACGCTTCTGGTGTTTGCCCCGTTAATATTCGTCCACTGGCATCCGTTATCGTTCCTGAGATCATTACCGGATATTCAACACCATGCTCTTCAAAGAATTCTTCAATAGCGAACAACGCTGCCTTGGCATTTAAGGTATCAAATATGGTTTCAACTAAAATAAAATCTATGCCACCTTTTATCAATCCCGCTAAAGAAACAGTATAGGCTTTATGTAAATCGTCGAAATTTACATCGCGCGCACCTGGATCATTAACATCCTTTGACATAGATGCCGTCACAGGCATTGGTCCAAGTACTCCGGCAACAAAACGGGGTTTGTCTTCTGTTGTTCGCTCCGCACATGCCTCGGTAGCAATTTTTGCTGCCTCGACATTTATCTCATATGCAAAATCCTGCATATTATAATCAGCAAGTCCGTAATAATTAGCATTAAAGGTATTGGTCTCTACAATATCTGAACCTACATCGAGATAAGCAAGATGAATGGCTTTAATAATTTCAGGATGTGTTAAGTTCAGTAATTCATTATTCCCTTTTAAATCACTTTCCCAATCCGCAAACCGAGCACCACGATATCCAGCCTCATCCAATTCATAACTTTGGATCATAGTACCCATAGCACCATCGAGAACCAGGATTCGTTGTTTTAAAATTTCACTAAATGATTTTGGCATGCCTATTTATACCTTATATATGTGTAATCCACATTCTAGCATGGGTTTTGGTAAACGGGTATTTTTCAGCCATATTATATGTATGAATATCAAACGATAAGGCATGTATCGAGGTAAGTGATAATTTTTTAGATAACTTGCTGGAATTACTGACTTCTGCTGCAGAATCCCGTGAATTTTATCATAAAAATTTTTAATAAATTTTAAGATTTATACTATGCTATAAGTTCAATATATAGTGTTATTTCCTTATACCCATACTAAAAATATTGATCGAAAGTAACGGATCCTGAATGCATGATTAGTAACATATGTAATGTCCCAAGTGGATTGAATGATAAAAAACTACAGAGTTTTGTGAGTCGTATCGCAGCTGCAGGATCTGAGTCATTTTTTGATTTTATGACAAAAGAGCTTGCTCATACACTTAATGCAAAATATTGCTTTATTAGCGAATTACTGGATAAAAAAGATCACGCCCAAGTTTTATCATTTTGGATGGGAGAAAAACATGGCCCAACTCCAGAGTATTGTACAATCGATACTCCTTGTGCAAATGCCACTAAAGAACCCGTTACATTTTACCCAAAAGCCGTATATGAAGTATTTCCTAATGACCCTTTTCTTATTGAGCTTGAAGTAGAGAGTTATTTAGCAGTGCCATTTTATGATGTCGATGGTAAATCTATGGGACACATCTGTATTATGAATTGTTCTGAAATGGAAAAAAATGTTAACCATGAAATGGTGATGACAATTATTAGCTTGCGTGTTGCTGCCGAAGTTCAACGATATCGATACGAAAAACATCTTAATCATATAGCAACACATGACGCACTTACTGATTTACTGAATAGATCGTTAATAATGGATCGTATTGAACATGCCATCGAACTTGCTAGCCGTAATGACGATCATGTTGGTATTTTGTATATTGACCTGAATAAATTTAAACAAATCAATGATAAATACGGACATCAATCAGGTGATAGTTACCTTATAACTGCTGCGCACTGTATTAAATCCACCATTCGAAAATGCGATAGTGCTTGTAGAATGGGTGGCGATGAATTTTTAGTAATAGTTGAAAATGTACAAAACATTGAATCAATAGAAAAAATTGCTGAAAACTTATATAAAAATCTTAAAAATAAGATTTGTGAATTTAATGGTGACAAAATAGGCATTACATCCAGCATCGGTTTCTCAAGCTACCCGTGTCATTCTAAAGAAAGTAAAACATTAGTCTCTATGGCAGATACTGCCATGTACTCCGCAAAAGACAACCAAGTTGGTTTTATGCAATTCCAAACATAAGTACTGTTTTTAGAACCACTACCAGTGTAACTGGTATTTTTAACCCAATACCAATTACAAACTTAAACCCACCACTAAAGCGTTAAAAGCCAATTTAAGCGTCGAGTGCAAGGCGCAGAATAAAATTTAATTCCGAGTTTACATCAGGTAAATGAGGAATTTAATTTTATTCTGCAACGCCGCAATCGACGCTTAAATTGGCTTTTAACATTGTTCCCAGGGGAGGTTGTCATATCGCCAGCCAGCTAGAGAACTCCGCTTATGCTCATCATTCAACTCACCCTCAAAACCTTCATCAACATTATAGACATTATGAAATCCTCCTTTAACTAATAACTCACCCGCTTCCAGTGATCTCTTACCACTACGGCATATTAATAATAAAGGAGCACTTTCAACGCTATCAATATGTGACATTCCTCCTAAAATCGTTTGCCTTATTTCTGCTACAAAACGTGGATTAATATCCCAATCCGGTTCATCAATCCAGGCAATATTAATTGCACCAGTCGGATGACCGATGAATAAAAATTCCATATGTGATCGAACATCGATCATTAGTGCTTTTGGATTGTCCAGTGTGATTTGATGTGCTTCCGTTGCTGAAATTGTTTTAACTTTTGACGTTGCCATGACCATTTGACCTATGTTCGTAGCATGAAGGTGATATAAGTATAGCGGTTTTAGAACATAAAAATTATTTTAGAGTAATTAATTTAAGCTTAATTTGGTTCCACTCGGAGAACAACACCATCGACATCTACTACTTTTATTTGTGTCCCTGCTTCACAATTTTCACCTTCTACCTTCCAGGTTGAATCATCGACTTTTATTTTACCAACATTATTTTCAATCGCTTCATCCAGGGTAAATATACGCCCAATATACTGATGTCCGCGCTTATTCAAAGTTGGCTGATCAGTTTCTGTAGGACTTCCCTTTAAATAATAATGCCACACAACAATGCTTGCTATTGATAACACTGAGAACATAATAAACTGAACTTGCCAGGTTAACTCAGGGAATAACATTAAGATAAATCCGACAATACCAGCTGCGATACCCATCCATAGAAAAATAGCACCTGGTGCAAAAATTTCGAGAATGACCAAACCGACTCCAAGAATCCACCAATGCCAGTAAACCAGAGTTTCAAGGCTCATTAACTCGCACTCCTTGAATTCGAATCGGAATTGGATTTATTTTTATCGAATGCAGATTTTGCGATTTCTGAAATACCTGCGATTGCACCAATAACACCACTGGCTTCCATCGGCATTAATACTAATTTTTCATTTGGAGCACTGGCTATTTTTTCCAATGCTTCGGTATAACGTATTGCTACAAAATAATTAATTGCATTAATGTCACCAGATTTAATTGCCTCAGATACCATAGTTGTAGCCTTGGCCTCAGCTTCAGCTTCTCGTTCACGTGCTTCAGCATCACGAAATGCGGCTTCTCTTCGGGCTTCTGCATCGAGTATAACCGCTTGTTTTTCACCTTCTGCTCCCAGTATGTCTGCGGCTCGACTGCCTTCTGCTTGTAAAATCGCAGCGCGTTTCTCACCTTCTGCTTCTAAAATTGAAGCACGTTTATCTCGCTCGGCTTTCATTTGTCGTGCCATTGATTCGACCAGATCACGAGGTGGTGTTATATCTTTGATTTCAATTCTAGTAACTTTAACACCCCATGGAGTAGTTGCATCATCGACCACATTTAATAATTGTGCGTTAATAGTGTCTCGTTGTGATAATAATTCATCCAGATCCATCGAACCCATCACTGTTCTAATGTTGGTCATGGTTAAATTTAATATTGCACGTTCCAGTTGGTTAACTTCATATGCTGCTTTGGCTGCATCGAGAATCTGATAAAACACCACGCCATCAACACGCACCATGGCGTTATCTTTGGTAATAACTTCTTGTGATGGCACATCCATTACCCGTTCCATCATGTTTAACTTGGCACCAATTTTATCCATAATTGGTACAATAAAATGCAGGCCGGGGGAAATAGTATGAGTATACTTACCAAAACGCTCAATGGTATATTCCATGCCTTGACTAACAGACAAAACACCCTTAATAATTAAAACAATTACAAACAGTACAAAAATTAAGACAAAAATTTCTGAAGTTGAAAATCCTAACATGGGACACCTCTATTATTATTAATTCGCTTGTTAATAGTACTACTATATGGCTAATCTGATAGATTGCAAGCGCAATTTTAACTGATACAGAATGTTACTTACTTTCATTACAGTCTAACAATATAGTCGTATAATCACTCTTTACTGCAAATTTACCAACAAAATGAATTCAAAAATAAAAACAAATCCATTCTGGTTAATAATAACTCTGGCCTTATTAACTATGGTCGGTCCGTTTACTATTGATACATATTTGCCATCATTTCCTTCTATTGAAGATTACTTTCATGTCGATCGTGTTTTAATGTCACAAAGTATTGCGATTTATTTATTTGCTTCTGCTCTTTCTACTTTATTTTGGGGTGCATTATCTGACAGTATTGGTCGTAAAATTGTAATTTACGTTACACTCTTCATTTATATTCTGGCATCGTTTGGTTGTGCATTTACTCCAGACTTCACCGGTTTTTTATTTTTTAGAATGCTACAAGGTGTTGCTGCAAGTGGTGGTATGATCGTAGGTCGAGCCATTATCCGTGATGCTTTTGATAGTACGCAAGCACATCGTGTAATGGCCTATATCATGATGGTCTTCGCATTAGCACCTGCAGTCGCACCAATAATTGGTGGTTATTTGCAAGATAGTTTTGGCTGGCAAAGTGTATTTTACTTCCTGGCTATTTATGGTGTTATCGTAGCTATAATGACAAATCGAATTCTTCCTGAAACATTGAAACATGAAGATAAAACATCGTTTCATCCGGTTGCAGTTTTAAAAGTATATTTTCGTACATTAAGAAATAAACGTTTTCAAGCAATCATTTTTACACTGGGAATCAGTTTTTCCGGATTGATTCTTTATATAACGGGTTCACCTGCTATAATTTTTGATATTTTACATCTCGATAGTAGCAGTTTTGCATATGAGTTTGTTCCGGTAACCAGCGGTATAATTCTGGGAGCTTTTGTATCCGGGAAATTATCGCGTTACGTCACTGCTAAAAAAATTGTTGTAATTGCACAATTTATTATGGCAATTGCCAGTTTATTGAATATAGCGCAGTTGAACTGGCTGGAAGTCAGTATTTTTTCTGTTGTTGCACCACCTACTATATATGCAATTGGTATAGCATTGCAGATGCCAGCATTATCGGTACTGGCATTAGATTGTTTTCCTCATAACCGTGGTTCTGCTTCAGCAGTTCAAAGTTTTGTACATACCATATTAGCCACTTTAGTCACGGCTATTATAGTACCGATGGTCGCAGGTAATCTTGGAAGCTTTGTTGCCGCTCAAGTTAGCTTTTTTGTAGCGGCTTTGGTTCTGTGGGTATTGGTATGTATGCGTGAAAAATAAAAGTACTCGTTAATAACATTTATTTTAAATATTAATTGTATATAATTAACCTGAGCTGAGTATAAGAAAATGAGTAGCTTAAATCCGTCCACTAAATCGGGATAACCCTATAAAGACATGCAAAAGATCGCCACACTGTAAATATGAGTTCGGATATACAAAAAACCACAATACCGCCTGCGTCTGAGTTTGCTGTAAAACCACCCAAGGCATTGCTACGGCCCGTTGGTCGCGCTATTGCTGATTTTGATATGATTCATAATGGCGATCGAATCTTGCTGGGCTTATCAGGGGGTAAGGACTCACTTACATTGCTGCATATTTTGATTCACTTACAACGACATGCCCCGGTTAATTTTGATCTTGGTGTCATTACGGTTGATCCTGAAGTAGAGGATTTTGATCCATCGGCTTTAAAACAGTATGTTGCTAGTTTAGGTCTGCCCTATTTTTATGAGCAACATTCAATTATGGAACAAGCAAAAACTAAAATGGTTGGCGACTCGTTTTGTTCATTTTGCTCACGGATTAAACGCGGCATCATGTATCGAATTGCTCGCACGGAAAATTACAATGTATTGGCGCTGGCGCAGCATCTGGATGATTTGGCTGAAAGTTTCTTAATGTCGGCCTTTCATGGCGGTCAATTACGCACCATGAAGGCAAATTACGTTAATAAGGAAGGTGATGTGCGAATTATCAGACCACTGGTTTATGCGCGTGAAAGGCAGACTTATGATTTTTCAGTTGAAGCAGGGCTACCCATTATTTTTGATAACTGTCCGGCCTGTTTTGATAAACCTACTCAGCGACAGCATATGAAAGAATTATTAGCCGATGAAGAAAAACAAAATAAGCAGCTTTTTAAGACTCTGTTAACGACAATGCGCCCACTTATCGGTAAAAATACTGCAGATTAGAGTTTAATTTCCCACTATCTGACTAATATATCAATTATTACTAGAATTTAATCTATATTAGAAGAAGTGGTGATTCATACACAATATTGCTTTGATTTATAGTCTAAGTGCAATTTATTTGTGATTTTTGACCAGAATTATTGATTATGGACAAAATGACTTTACATCGATACTCACATCCAAACATTTTCCCACTAAAAAGCCTGAATTGTCATTTTTATAAAATGACGGACTGGTACCTGTCTGTACATCATAATGAGGACATGCAATAACACCTCCGGATTTACAATCTACTACAACAAAACCATTTTCAACCAAATTTCTTTTTTTCATGTTATTTTGTGGCTCTATTTCTGGTGTTGAGACATTATTCGCTGATTCGTCAGCAGTAGTTTTAATCGTTGACTGATTAACACTTAGTTCGTTAAATAATGACTTATTTTTTACTTCATCTTTACGAATTTCAGTTTCTTCTTGTTGTTTTGCAAGCTGCTTATTTGCAAGATCTACCATAATTTTTGCTTGATCACTCGACGCTGATGTCATTTTATTATGTTGGTTTTGATTATTTTCAAAAAAATAATCCATCAAGGTTGCACGCATGGAATAGTAAAATAAAGACAGCATAATAATCGTCACCAAAATGACAATAAGATAAATTATTATTTTTTTACTTCTTTTCATGCATTAAACACAATTTTGATGATTTC
Source organism: Thiohalomonadales bacterium (assembly GCA_048060815.1). Taxonomy (GTDB): domain Bacteria; phylum Pseudomonadota; class Gammaproteobacteria; order UBA6429; family Thiohalophilaceae; genus CAYQUC01. The sequence goes on from JBGMQW010000127.1 coordinate 10,332, forward strand.
TCGATTGTTTCTGTATTTTACTGGGTATTGATTAAAATTGATACAAATTACATGCTCTGTAAAGAATTATTTTACTGATATATTCTTAATAATTAATATTAATTAAAGCTTAATTTTCAGATAATAA
>JBGMQW010000128.1:0-10317 GCA_048060815.1 Thiohalomonadales bacterium
AGCACCAAAAGGTTTTCGTTCATTAAAGAGTTTTGTTCTGGAGCTAAAGGATGAAATCTGGAACACGAATGCCGTATGACCGAAATTCCATACGACACCTGTAGAAACTTGATTTTGATAATGTTCTAATGGTACTGAGTGACTGTCTTTGAAAGTATTACCATTAATTAAGATGTCGTTAAAAACGATACCAGCTACACCTCCAAGAAAAAAATAGAAATCATTATTAGCTGATAAAGCGAGTGGGTTAACCTGTCTGTCAGCCTGTAATGTATATGTAGCAAAACTCGCCACTAGATGGGTTCCCCACCTCATGGCGAATCCTGCTTTTGTAGCCGATTCAAGATTACCAATACCTGCAGTGGCAAGTCCAATTATATCATATTGAAACCTCTGCCCATTTGAGCGATAAAGATTCCAAACGCGTTGGGCTTCCACCTTAAAAACAGGTTCATTTCCTATTTGATTGTTCCACCCCATCGCTTTATCTGAACCGGTCAGCTTGTGAATAATATCTTGAGTTTCTTCAGCTAAGCTAACCGGACCCACTACACCAAGATATAAGGATAAATGATCAGATACGGAATCATCCCAGGCAAACAGTGTACCTTGCCATGCTAATAAACCGGCATAAGGAACATCGTTTTCTATTAGTTCTACTACAGAGAGATCTTCCGGTGTTTGCATACGTTGAAAAAACATATGTGCTATACCACGCCGTTTGTTTTTCATTGTACTTATATAAAAGTCTTTAGTTAGCCAATGTAACCAATGAGGTAGATTATCATTATTAAATTCAGTGAAAGGGCCTTTACCAAAGGTAATACCGGTACCATTGGTGTAGCCATCATCATTACCGACAAAGATGTCATTTTCGAATGTAAAAGTGAAAAATTCCGGTGTCTTGTCTTCTGCCAGAGCCTCAGTCATCATCAATATTAGAAGAACGAAAATACTAAGAAAATACTTATAACGTGTTTTTATTTTAATATGCTCATTATTCCTGATTGAGATATATTCCATCTAACTTCCCACCATCTAGATTATAAGTTGATGTCTATTCGTTTTAAACACTATCTCACCATTCGGTAAATCGTTACATCCTATGCAATTAGTCGGTTATTTTTAAAATTAGTTTAATTTTTATGTAAGAAATTACAGTATTAGGGCGAATAATCTCTATCCAAAAATAAGACAAAATCTTTATGCCTTTTTTATATATTTTTAATAATGTTATTTAAATCTGCCATAATTGCATCGTACTTGATTTTTATACCTGCTTTTTGAATATCTGATTTTAACTGGTTTAAATCCTTTTCAAGTAATTTAAGTCGCAAAATAGTTGCAGGTGTTGCGCTTGTTTCTGCTTTAGTTAAGTTATTGATGGCCTTGTCAAGAGAATGGACTATCTGGTCTTTTTTCCAGGAATCCTTTTTTGATTCAGTAAGTGTTATCAAAATTTTGATATTATTTATTAAATCCTGAATGTGAGTCTTTAATTCAGGCCTTGCAATGGCCTTAGCCTTAACAAGATTCTCGAGTGAATCGTTTAACTCCACTCTGGCATCATCTGAATTATGGCTGACAAATAAATCGTGATCAGCTACATAAAACTGCATTTTAGCATTAAGAAGATGTTTCATGGTTTTATTGTCATTCAATGATGCGGTATAGCTATGCATAAGATGTTCTGATTCTCTTTTTATGAGTGATGTCGCTCTATGCCAGAAACGTGCCATTGCATTTTTCTGCTGTTCAGATGAATGTTTTAACGTTGAATGGAAACTATCTATTTCTAAAGCCAGTTTGTTTGCTTCTATCTTTACCTTCTCAGATTTACTGTGTGCTGTGGCTTTTTGAAGCCATTCACTAGCCTGCTTCAAATTTTGTTTGGCTGCAGTGATATCACCATCTTTATACTTATCAAAAGCGATGCTCAAGTTGCTTCTGGCTTTATGCAAGGAAGTGTTTTCGTTATTAGACTGTTCATCAGCCAGTAATGATTGCATGCATAATGAAATTAGCAAGATTAAAATATATTGCATAGAGTAGTTTGTAGCTTTATTCATAAGTTTTCCTGAGTAGCTATCTTTCGACTGATTTTATAGCTTTTTTAAAATAAACATTTATTGTAATTATTCTGTGTAATCTAGAAACAAGTATTTTAAACATAATTTTACTAAATGCGCCGACTCGAGTGTCGTGTCCTGCGGTACACGGTTTTAATGGGTTATTCCGATTCCAGATCCTCACTCTTTTTTCTTTTCTTATTACGCTGAATAATTACCATTTATTAAGTATATCTGTATTCGTCTAATAATTATAGTTCAATAGTCACCTTGAGATAAAATCAGATTTAATTTAACACTAAACTCGATCATACCTTTTGCCACTTCTAAAAGTGAAATCTCCTGGTTTTTAATTAAATTATTTTTATTAATATTTTTTATCCCAACACTGTGAGCGCTACCGTCACTATCTTTTTAATTCTAATAATTTTGTCGTTTTTCAATACTATCTAAAATTTCATTACAAGAGTTGTAACATTTAAAAATATTTATTTTAATCTCATGGTGTTATTTTCTTAACAGAAAATAATAGACACCAACTGTAATTCTACATTTCTTGTTATTAATAATTAATATTGGATTATTCTGCTGTGCTGACACGTATGATTTCTGATGTCTCACCGCCATACATATTCCTTTCTTGCGGTTTTTCACTTAAGTATTGAATGAATTCAAATTCAAATCCAGCTGGATCAATATAATAGATGTTTTTCCGGTATGGGTGGTCTGCACCAATAGTAGCGATTTCAAATCCTTTAAGTTGAAGTCTATCGGAAATGCTATCGACATCATCAACACAAAAACCAACATGCGCTAAACCGGGCGCATGGCTTTTCAGGTCACGGTTTTCACCTTCCGCACTATCATTCAGAGTAATATAATAATCATCAGTACCGACATGCAACCAGTTACGTTTTTTGTCATACCAGCTACTTTCCCCTCTTCCACGTACTTGCCAGTCGGGAAAAGCTGTCTGAATAAAGTTGAGTGTGGCATCAATATCTTTGACGACCAGATTGACATGTTCCAAACGTACCATGTTATATCTCCTTAAATTATTTACTGGTTAGTGTAACCCACATATTTATACAAGTATCAATCTACACTGTTTCCTATTGATTGATAATACCGTCAATAGTAATATATTAGTTGAGTTAAAGTTTACAATAGGGATTGTTATGCATGACTTAAGTGTAATGCCAGTTTTTGCTGCGGTGATTGAGCAAGGTAGCTTTTCCAAAGCTGCGGAAAAACTTGAAATCACTAAATCGGCAGTGAGTAAACGTATAACTGGTTTGGAAAAACAATTAGGTGTGAAATTATTACATCGATCGACACGTAAATTGAGCCTGACAGAAGCAGGACAGCGTTATTTTGAACATGCTTTACAAGCATTAAATGCAGCACAACAAGCTGAATACGCAGCAACCGAGATGCAGAAGGTGCCACAGGGAACGATTCGAATTAGTAGTCCCATGTCTTTCGGTCGTCTGCACCTTGCACCGATCATCCCATTATTTTTAAAACAGTATCCACAGATTAATATTCATATGGATATGAATGATCAATTAATTGATGTAATTGCCGAGGGATTTGATCTGGTATTAAGAGCCAGCGATCTCGCAGACTCATCATTAAGAGCTAGAAAATTAGCTCCTTTACACAGTGTTTTATGCGCTTCACCAGATTATCTTGCTGAATACGGCACTCCTAAAACACCACTGGAACTAATCCATCATAACTGTATTTTATATACCTATCATACGGTTGTTAATGAATGGGTGTTTATTAAAAATGGCGAACAACAAACGATAAGAATATCAGGTAACTTTCAGATTAATAATGGTGAAGCTTTACGTGAATCATTAATTCAAAATTTAGGAATTGGACGACTAGCAAGTTTTGTTACCGGAGATGATATAAAAGCAAGACGTCTTGTCCCTATTCTAACAGATTATAAAATGCCCCACAAAACACTATATGCAGTTTTTCCTGAAAAACAATATATGCCAGAAAAAATACGGGTGTTTATAGACTTTATTATGCAACATCTTAGGGATGATAATCCATATTGGGATAATTGGTAAAAAATAAGTTAGGACTTTATATTTAGTAATATTTTTTCGATAATCTGAAGGAGATAAACCAGTGTAACGTTTGAAAAATTGCGTGCACATTCACGTTTTTTCAGCTAAATTTTCGACTGACATATTTTGATTAAAGTTTTTTCTATCCAGTCTTGTATTTTTAATATTTCAGCACCATTATGATTTTTTTCAGGTATAAAAACACTGTAGTCTATTCCATAGGACCAGCAATCCCTGAAAACAAACAATTATTCGATACTAAAATTTTCGATAAAAATAATTTTATTATGGTTAATGAAATAAAAACAAATTATTTTATTCTTCAATTCCGTGAGAAATGTCACAAATATTTCACACGAAAATAATGTTACCTTAATAAATTAAATTCATACTGCCTGTCTTCAAAAATCAACTGATAAAACTTAAACTAATGTTAACTTCATTCAGACACAGAAATTTTTCTATCTATTTTGCCGGCCAAAGTTTTTCGTTGCTCGGGAGTTGGGTCCAACAAATAACGCTGGTATGGTTAGTTTACAAAATTTCAGAGTCTGCTTTTTTATTAGGTTTAGTGGGTTTTGTTAGTCAAATTCCAATTTTATTTATTGCGCCAATTGCAGGGGTTATCTCAGATAAATATGACAAAAAAATAATATTACTTGTCACACAAGTTTTAGCCATGATGCAAGCATTTTTGCTTGCCTATTTCACCTGGACAAACCAAATTGAAATTTATCATATTCTTATTTTGGCAACCACACTCGGAATTATCACTGGTTTTGAAATACCAACCCGACAATCACTCATGGTGGATTTAATAAATGATAAAAATGATTTATCTAATGTAATTGCGTTAAATTCATTGTTAGTAAACTCAGCGCGATTCATTGGACCAATAATCGCAGGATTGCTGATTACCTATTTTGATGAAACCTTTTCATTTTTATTAAACGGTTTTAGTTATAGTGCAATCATTGTATCTCTTCTATTAATAAAAATAACCGGACATAATTGTAAGAAAAATATTAAAAAATCTACGAGTAATAGTTTTAAAGAAGGGATAGATTATATTCAAGATAATCCGATATTAAAAAATGTGCTTATTTTCCTTGCACTGACCAGTTTTACTATTATGCCTTATGTTGTATTAATGCCACTTGTAATTGAAGAAGTATATAATAATTCTGCATCCGCAATGGGTTTTTTACTTGCCCCTGCTGGACTAGGCGCAATCGTAGGAAATATTTATTTAACTTCATATCATCAACGTTATGATTTGTGTAAAACAATTATATTAGGCTCACTAATATCAAGTAGTGCTTTAATATTATTTTCAATTTCAACCTTATACTGGATGTCATTAATTCTAATGTCTTTGGTTGGATTTGGTTTTATCATGCAAGTTGTATCCAGTAATATGCTGATTCAGAAACTGACAGATGACAATAAAAGAGGTCGGGTTATGAGTTTATATACTATGGCATATATGGGAATGATACCTATTGGTAGTATTACCGCAGGTATAATTGCGAATTTTATTGGAGCTACATATACATTGTTATTATTAGGTTTATGCTGTAGTTTTGGAGCAATATTTTATCTTTATAAAATAAAATGCCAACAAGTTGAACTTAAACCTGAACTAAAATTAAGTCAAATAAGCTAAATAACTGTTCCGAATCCCTATCCACTTTACCGAACAATTGTACTTTAGAATCGTACAGTAAAGCTGGCTCGCCATTAATTATTTTGTTACCACCATAAAATACATGTTGTATTCTGATAGTTTAGAAAACTCTTAATAAATTTAAATCGTATTTTCATTTTTAATGTTACCTGTCATCTTAATTTATTCCAGCATGTCCTCATAATTGATTTATATCAATAAACTGTTATTTTATTTTAACAAAAACCAATAATACCTGTCATAGGTTATAAGTGTTAATTATCTACATCATATTTGATAGTCAAATTACTCAAAAATAATCAAAGGAATCATAATCATGAAACAGTTAATAACTAATGTATTAATTTTTGCATCATTTGTTTTGTTAAGTAATTTAAGCCTTGCTGCTCCTACTGTCTATATTCCACTTGGATCAGCGAATAAAGTGATACAAGTTGATGCTGCAACTGACAAAATTACTGCGACTTATACCGGAGTTGAAAACCCACATGGTTTAGTAGCCACACCCGATGGAGAATATGTTATCGCCGGGAGTTTATCTGAAACACCCTTAAAAAAAGGACAAACCGAAACTTCGCTTAATAGTAAATTATTCTTTATTCATCCTGAGCACGGCCATGTAATGTCGACCATACCGGTGTCAGGCTGGACACACCACCAGGCCATTACACCAGATGGTCGTTACGTTATTTCAACGCATGGTTTACGGGGTTCGGTGAGTGTAGTTGATCTTGAAGGTAATAAAGTGATAAAAATCATCAAAACCGGTCCTGTCCCAAATTACACAATAATCACTAAAGATGGAAAACGTGCCTATGTTAGTAATACCGGTAACAATACGCTTAGTGAAATTGATTTAACAAACTGGACAGTAGTGCGAAAACTCGATTCAGGCCCTGCACCTGAACACCTGGCGTTCTCTGGAGATGAAGAAACTATTTTTGTTACCAACCCACGCGCAGGTAAAGTCTCAGCAATCTCGGTAAAAACCGGTAAAGTTGTGAAATCTTTTAAGATAGGTAAAGCCGTACACGGCATGGACATTGGTGATGATGGTAAAACATTATTTGTTACCAGTAAAACAGATAATAAGTTGGTAGCGGTGGATACTCAAAGTGGTAATTTACGTGAGCTTACGTTATCACCTTCTCCTTATCACTTAAATACCATTCGGGGTACGGGCAAAATCTATATTTCCAGTAGTAAAAAACCACTGATTTGGGTAGTCGATCAGAAAAAACTGATAAAAACAAATACCATTAAATTAAACGAGGGTGAAGCACATCAAATGGCTATCGTAAATTAACACCAGAACAAATTAAATTATGAAAATTAGGGTTAGCGTTGAACGCTAACCCTACATCATAAATAACTTATTTGCCAAATTGTTTACGTATATACTTCAGCGTGTCTTTAACATTTTTCTCTGTCAAATTTGGATTACCACCTTTAGGAGGCATCGCCATAGAAGATCCTGGTGATTGAAATCCGTGGGTAATATTATTCAGAAGTTCTTTATCACTTTTCGCCAGACGCCCCTTTTTATTTTTAAAATTGGGTACACCTGGAACTGGACCGGAACCGTCAGCGCCATGACATGCAACACAAGTCTGTTCATAAATTTCCTTGCCGGATAGTTTAGCGGTACTACCATCACTGGGATGAGCTGAAAGTATGATTGACGTGTTTGATGTTTGCAAAAAGGTTATAACGTCTCTTGTTTCTTGTCCCGTTAATCCAGCACGAACACGCATGTGGAATACGGTGGTAATCCATTGTATATCATTCAGCTCATTAGCTGAACGGATGTTGTGACATCGTCCACAATTTTCTGCCCAGACTTTGGCTCCTTGCGTGGAATTTCCCTCTGCTGGATAATCTGCTGCAAAACCGATTTGAGTCGATAAGGAGGTTAACAAAATTATAACTAGTTTGCTGGTATTCATTATGAATTTAGGTAATGGTTGTATTTTCATGTTGTTTCCTCCTAAAATCCGTATGCTAACTGTACTAAGATACGGTCATGGTCGACACTGGAATTAGTGACGCCATCATTAACGCCATCATTTAATTCATAAGCCAGTTTTCCGATAACACTGCTGTTAAACAAATAATTCAGACCAACGGACCATTGTACCTGGTCTTTCGAGTTCTCAATTGAATCATAATCTGTATAACGGAGAACAGGTTCGAGTTTAATTGGAAAAATTTGATAGGAAGCCTGTACATACCAGGTTGTCCATTTACCGCCAGTAGATGCCGAATTTCCCGTAGTTGCATCGCCAATTTTAGTATTAACATATTCACCACGGAGTGCAAAGCTTCTAATTTGCCAGGCAAAATCAAATCCCAATACATCATAATCACGTGCTGCTTCATTAGCTAGATCGGGTCGTGCTATTGTTGATGGTACTTCAACGGTTGAAATTGTTGCTTTACCGGTTGCTGCAGACACAGCTAATTCCAGACCGGCTATCGGTAATATTCCAAAGCGACCACCAACAACCTTCTTGTTATCGCGATCAGCATTGGTGGCCTCACCTCTCACCCCATCCAATTCAAAATTAGTGCCGTCATATGCAGTTGTCAGCTCAGCCCCGTTACTAATATAAACTGCATAGTTAGTACGAACTTTCCCAATGGGGGCTCCACCGCGTAATTGCATACCAATTTCAGAAACTGGTGCAGCACCATCATGACCAAATCCAGGTGGCGCGGAAGGTAACTTGTTTATCCAGGATGGATGGATATTTTGCCTGAACTGGCCAATGGGGCTTAGAAATTTGCCCGCTAGAAAGGTGATATTATCACTGAGAAACATATCAATAGTGAGATATTCAAGTATCGTTTTTGTAGTGCCATCCGGTTCAATTTCAAGTGACAGCTCGGATTCAAGCATTACAATGTCACGATATTGGTAATGAAAAATAGGAGACAGAGAGCCAACACTAAAATCACCATTAGCTGTATGTTTGCCGTCGGTATAGCCTACATCCGCATAACCTGCCATATGTATTAATGTACTGGGTTCTTTCCACTCTACGGCTTTTTGTACATCTTCTTTTAATTTGTCTACCTCAGCTCTTAGTTTCTCGACTTCGGTATCAGCCCAGGTATACCCACTAATCGTTAAACTTACTAAACACGATAGTGAGATCAATATATTTCTCATATTTTTTTCCTCATTAACCAAATAAAATTTTCTTGTGTATAATTATTTCAGTTTTATACTTCAGAATACTGCTTGATTGTCTAAACTAAAAAAAGAATAAAAATGCTTTTTAACAAATGATGTTCTTTTTATTTACCATAAAATACTCATACCGTTGTATATCCTTTAAACTTCGCTGGGCATAATAGGTCAAATTATAGAATCATTCATTGATCCAAATCAATCTATTAAATACACTTGAAGACTGGATTAAGTAAAATTATATTAATAATCAAGTTAATTTATTTTATAAAGACAGTACATAAAATTAAAGATAGGAAGTTGCCTGTTAAGCAAACAATAACATTATTTTCATCTAAACTATAAATGTGTGTAACACCAAAGTAATTTATTAATGGCGCTAATAATAATAATGATGCCTTATTAACAGGAAGATAAAGTAGTAACGATGACTTTTTACGTACAAGGACTCAATAGTCACGAAGTAATGCCTTTGATGCAACTCTTTAAGCAGCGTTATGTCGAAAAAACTCAAAAAATATCACCCGACCACCCTGTTGCAGCAGAGCCTCATGAAGATACGCCTCAAAGTAGACAATCCGGGATTGCGATGCAGTCATATCATGCAATCGAACAATTGCCGCAAGGTAATCCTGTACTGTTAGCTAGTCAGGTTATGACCTCACCCGTGATTACCATTAAATCGAATGAATCAATTGATGCTGCTTTAACACTTTTTCAAACACATCAACTACGTCATATTCCAGTTATAAGCGATGCAGGAGTAGTGCAAGGTATAATTTCAGATCGGGATATTCTGCGCCATTTGAGTGGTGTAACGGAAGACTATAAACAGCAAAAATCGTTTGCCAGAATTAATGATCATATTAACCAATTGATGACTTCCAGAGTACTAACTGCCAGTATTGATACGGATGTACGTTACATTGCTCGGTTGTTTGTGGAACAACGTGTGGGTGCAATGCCAATTGTGGTAGAAGGAAAGTTAACTGGCATTCTCACTCGAAGTGACTTGTTAAGCGCAATAATGCGCCACTTTATAATTGAATTATGGACTTAATAATCAAGATGCTATACTCACTTTTAAAGCTAAAATAAACTAAAAATCAGAAAAAATTGATATCGATCAATTTTAATAAGTTCAACATGCACTTTTGCATGATTTACTTGTCATACACTACAGACTGGATTGACTATTTTAACGAACAAAATAATAACAGGAATTCGTCATGTCACAACAACCAAAAAATATTGATAAAAAACGTCGACGCTTTCTAATTA
>JBGMQW010000129.1:0-3063 GCA_048060815.1 Thiohalomonadales bacterium
GCTGGGGTGAGGGGAATAGATTATGATTGTTACAGTTGTTAAATAACCGACATTTAAAAAAAGGTTTCAATATAGTCAGTGCGATACTCAAACACCCTCACCCCAGCCCTCTCCCAAAGGGAGAGGGAGGAATGAGTCAACTAGATTAGTTTAAGGGCTTGGTTTTGTGGTAAGAAAAAATTATATCCGGGAATTTATGGCCAGCGACTATAGTAAGAATGATACCGTAAAACCTTCTTCACGTACTTTTGAGTTTCATTAAAAGGTGGAATTCCTTTATATCGAGTCACTGCAGTTTCACCTGCATTATATGCAGCTATTGCAAATGGTAAACTATGCTGATATTTTTTTAACAAATAACGTAAATGACGAACACCGGCTTCAATATTCTTCGATGGATTATACAAATCGGAAATTCCATACAACGCAGCTGTGGTTGGCATTAGTTGCATTAATCCTGAAGCACCTTTTATCGACGTTGCATTCGGATTAAAATAAGATTCTGCATGTACCACAGCTTTAACCAATGCCTCATCCACTCCATGTTGAGCAGATAGTTGCTTAATTAATGGTGAATATCGGGTACGGTTTACATGGGGATCTCGAATATTATACCGACCGGTAATAATTTGTCCCATACCCGCCATTTTGTGACTTGTGCGTAATTTTTTATAAACACCATCATATTTCGGTCGATCAGTCATAACCCGAGTTCCATCAGGTAACTGATAGATATAAATAGTAGCAAAAACATTTGATGAGAAAAAACATACGTTTAACACTAAAACAAATGTAATCTTAAAAATTAAAGAATTAAATACTTTATGTAATACATTAGTGGATATCATAGGTCAATTATCGACCAGTAACAGCAAACTTTAATTTTAAAACAATATTTTGATTTAAAAACTAGCTAACAATATGAATTTAATGACTTTATTTCGGCGTCATCATAAACACTTTTTCAAGCAATGAAGTCAAACCGCGTTCTTTGAACTTATCATTGTCCACTAAAATATCATTAATTTCTAAATGGTTTAATTCATAATGGTTACTAAAAAGCGCCGTAATTTCAGCTTCAGTTACAGCAAATGGTGGCCCGGTCATTTCATTTTGCGGGTACTCCAGTGACACCAATAAAATATTTGCGTTTGGACATAACATATGAATTTTATGAATATATTTATTACGTGATTCTTGTTCTAAAGCAACCAATGCAGCCCGATCAAATATTGCCGTTATTGATTCAAACCAGGTTGGATCCAATTCATAAAAATCACCACAATAAATTGTAATATTACCTGCACTCCAAACGTGAAAACCATCCACCTTGGTTATAGTAGCCACTATATTATTTTCAGCAAAAAATGCCTTTACTGCTAATTCACTACACTCAACACCAATGACGTTATAACCAAGCTCGGACAACCATAGAATGTCATTTGATTTACCACATAAGGGGACAAAAACAAATCCGTTTTTTGCTAAAGATAACAATTCAATAAATTTTTCCAAATATGAATTTACCTGTCCTTCATGAAATCCGGTTTGGTTATTAACCCAACGTTGTTGCCAAAATTCGACCTGGTTTACCATAAATATCCTGATTTTGTTTTATGAAAATTGATTGTAACACTCAAATTAAAATGGGAGTATATTATCATCTATATGTGTATAAATTAAGGTTCACTTCTATGAATAATAACACCAGTATTAATGTCACAGGTTCATTTCAACTAGATGTTCTTGAACTAGGTCCAATGGAAAATTTTGTTTATTTAATTAGTGACCCGGCAAGTAAACGCGCAGCTATTGTTGATCCTGCCTGGGATGTTCCGCAAATGATCGCGTTAGCAAATAATAAAAATTTCATCATTACTGATATTTTATTAACCCATAGTCACCATGACCACATTAATGGTATTGAAGATGTTTTAAACCAATATGATGCTCAAATACACTTGTTAAAGCCTGAGGCTGATTTTTGGGGTAATTATTTACAAAAACCCAGTTTGCATCATGGTGGTGAATTTATCCAACTTGGTGATACTGAAATTAAAATATTACATACACCAGGTCATACTCCAGGTTCTGCATGTTACCAGGTTGGTACACAATTGATTACTGGCGATACAATGTTTGTATATGGTTGTGGTCGATGCGATCTAAGTGGTGGCGATCCAGAAGTCATGTATAACACATTGAAAGATATGTCTAAAAAATTACCAGAAGAAACAACTATTTGCCCCGGTCATAATTATGGTGAGTCAAGTACCTGTAGCATGGCACAACAAAAACAAGGAAATCCGTTCCTGCATTTCGATGACAAAATTTCTTTTGTCGAATATCGTATGGTCTCGCATGATAAAACGCGTAATTCACCTTACCATCCAGTATTAAAAAATTAGTTTAAGGAATATCAGTTACTCCGTACCACGGATTAAACCGATAACCTATTGTTATTTATCGATATATAATTAAAATCAATTACATTTAGCTAAAGATCATTAAACAACTACCGATAACCACAACAAGTAACTATTTACATAGTATTTATTATTTTGTGAAGGCAATATATCAGATGTTTAAGCTAAATCTAAAAATTAAAATTCTTGCCGCTTTTAGTCTGGTAGCTACCGTATCAATTATTACTACCAGCATTATATTATTTACTACTGCAAGTAATTCCTCACAACATGCTATTGAAGATCAAGTAAAAGCACGATTACTTGCTATGCGTGAGATTAAAAAATCGGAATTAGAACAATATTTTCAGTTTAGAAAAAATCAAATAAAAAGTTTTTCAACTGATCCTTACTTTGTTAGTGTGACACAGGAATTTAGCGCCGCTTTTAAAAAATATCCAACGGACGATACAACAGATAAACGCAAAACATTAAGTGAATTTTATTCAAATGATTACACTACAGAATTTGCCAAACAAAACCCTCAAAATCCAGTGATTGATCAATACCTCGGTCAATTAAGTGATTCAGCTGTTGTTTTGCAATTTCAATTTTTGTCTTTAAGCCAAAGTTCGATAGGCAATAAGCAAGACACAAT
>JBGMQW010000129.1:3163-10304 GCA_048060815.1 Thiohalomonadales bacterium
CCAGCTTATAACAATAGTTCTGCATTTATTTTATCTCCCATTCAAGATTTATTAGAAGAAGATGCATTTGAAATACTGGGCACTTTAATATTCAAACTACCAAGCAGTCAAATTAATAATATAATGACAGGCCACAACCAATGGAAAAATATTGGACTTGGAAAAACGGGTGAAAGTTATTTAGTCGGATCAGATAAAATCATGCGCAGTATTAGCCGGGATTTAGTCGAACATAAAGACTCGTATTTACAATCACTAAAAGACAATAACATTCCAGAACAATCTATTTCTAAAAAGAACACCACAGCAGGCATATTAGTATTAACTGGTAATTATATCGATGATGCTGTAGCAGGGAAGTCCGGTATTAATGTTTCACAAAATTATCTGGGTCGTGAAGTTCTCACCGCTTACACCCCCTTTACCGCTTTAAATATGCGTTGGGCTATTGTTAGTGAAATTTCAACCGTTGAAGCATTTGAAGCAACACAGGCATTATCAACATCACTTATTGGTTCGGCCATTATTGTAACATTAATTATGGTAGCATTAGCATCTATTGCCGGAGGAATATTTTCAGTAACATTAACCAAACCAATTATAAAATTGAAATCAATCGTACATGATATTGATGAAAATAATGATTTAACAAAACGTGTTGAAGTAAAAGGCAATGATGAAATAGGACAAATGTCATCCTCATTTAATCACTTGCTTGAAGTTTTTCAAGAAAGTATAACCCAGGTCGCCACTGCAACCGGACTTGTTGCCACCGCAGCAGAACAAATGACCACAAATACAGCCGAAACGCGTGATGGAGTATCACAGCAATTTGACGAAGTCGATCAAGTCGCTACCGCTATTAATGAAATGTCGGCAACCGTTCAGGAAGTTGCACGTAATGCTGAACAAGCTGCAAAATCTGCAGAAGAGGCTAATGAGCATGCCGTTATCGGAAATAATGTGGTACAAGAAAATATAAAAGCCATTAATAGACTTTCAACTGAAATACAAACTGCAACTGAGGTAATTCAACGCTTAAGCAAAGAAAGTGATAATATTGGTTCTGTTCTCGATGTTATTAAAGGCATTGCAGAACAAACAAATTTATTAGCACTCAATGCAGCAATTGAAGCTGCTCGTGCCGGTGAGCAAGGTCGGGGATTTGCTGTGGTAGCAGATGAGGTTCGTACACTAGCGGGTCGTACACAACAATCAACCGTTGAGATCGAAACCATGATAACTGCATTGCAACAAGGAACTAAAGATGCAGTGAAAGTGATGGAACAAAGTCAGGAAATGACCGAAGCCAGTGTACTTCAAGCCTCGAGGGCCGGTGAGTCATTACAAACTATTACAACTTCAATCAATAGTATTATGGAAATGAATACCATGATAGCAAGTGCCGCAGAACAACAAAGTGCTGTTACAGAAGAAATCAATAAAAACATTGTTGCAATTTCAAAGCTTGCAGAACAAACAACTGAAGCCAGTAATCAAACAACCAATTCCAGTTCACAATTAACCGAGCTTGCTCAAGACTTACAGACTCTAGTCTCAAAATTTAAGACATAAATTAATTGTTGCCATTAAAGGTGTTTTTCATTAGCTCGAATGATTTTACCGCCAAGACGCCAAGAACTACTTTATAGATCCATTTGAAAAACATGTAAGAGATAAAACGGATACTAATTTGTATTGGCTAATTTTGAATTTATTTTTCAGCAACAATATAGACCATCCAGGATTCCTGATTTTCTACTTCGATAGCTTCAAAATACTCTCCGGTACCTTCCAGCTCATCTTCATCATCTTCACTTTCTTCAAATTTTTCCCAGTAAATTCGTACTTTACTAAAACCGGCTTCTGTTAGTAATTCATTAAGTTCCGGTAATGACCAAAGTCGCCAATTATAGGTAAAGGCTTTATCCAGTCTTGAATCATCGTCAAAATCGAAATGGATATGACAGGTGATATCATTTGTAATTGGATTAAAATTCGCATGCTCCCAGATATAAGTAGCGGGAAAATCTTCCATTTCAGTTTCTTCTTCTAATTCATCCTGGCATTCTGTACCACCAAACAAATCCAGAATCAGGATACCATTTTCTTTTAAGCCTTTTAAAACACTTTCAAAATAGGTACGCAGCTCATCACGAGTCTTAAAAATACAATAACTAAAATTAAGTGCACAGCTAATATCCGCTTTAGGATCAGATATCACACGAACATCTTCCTGAAACAAGGTAATGCGTTTTTCAACATCCTTACCAGCGGGTTTAATGTTTTTCACTCTACCCCATTCCAGTGTTTCACCACAGATATCAACCCCAATGGCTTCACGTTTTGGATCACTTTTAACCCAATCAGTTGATAAAAGCGCCGTTCCACAAAAATCCTCTTTCATTACTAAAGGCTTTTTGCCTTTTAGCTTTAAATAGGTAGTAACAAAAAAATCAATTTCAGTTTCAGTATACTGAACTGCATCTTGATAGAGTAAGTGGCGATCTGCTTGCTCAGCTAAAGTCAGTGCATTGTGTTGATTTTGTTCGCTCATTCCCCAATCCTTAAATAATTAAACTATTTTAACGGATTATACCAGAAGCCAGGCTGAGCACTGACCCTAATTTTACTCAATATTTATAATAGTATTAATTCGTACTTTCCGAGCAGATTACCCAACAATATTGGAGATTCAAAGCCACATAAAATGGTATAATAAATAATAAATTTTCAGGAATAAGTACTTGACCAGATTAGAAAAAATAAATCCCTCAGCTATCGAGCAGATTCAAACTGCCACACAAGCGGTTCAAATTGACCATATCACCGTAGGCGGTGGTGCCCCGGTAGTTGTACAATCCATGACCAATACTGACACAGCTGATGTTAAGGCAACTACCCGGCAAGTAGCTGAATTAGCAAAATCAGGCTCAGAGCTGGTCCGAATTACGGTTAACACTGTAGAAGCTGCTGCTGCTGTCGCAGAATGTCGGCAAAACCTGGACGATATGGGGATTAATGTGCCATTAGTCGGGGACTTTCATTTTAATGGCCATAAGCTGCTCGAACAATACCCTGATTGTGCCCAGGCACTGTCAAAATACCGCATAAATCCAGGTAATGTTGGCCGAGGTAAAAAACGGGATAGCCAATTTGCCAAAATGATAGAAATTGCGTGCCAATACAATAAAGCAGTGAGAATAGGTGTAAATGGTGGCAGCCTTGACCAGACCGTACTTGCCAACTTAATGGATGAAAATAATCGGAATAATAACCCTTTAAAAAACTATGAAATAATCGATCGGGCAATGATTCTATCAGCATTAGATAGTGCAAAATTCGCAGAGTCAGTTGGACTTGCCCACGACAAAATTATTTTATCGTGCAAAATGAGTGGCGTTCAAGATCTGATACGCGTTTACCGTAGTTTAGCAGCACAAACTGATCACCCTCTCCACCTCGGATTGACCGAAGCTGGTATGGGTTCAAAAGGTATTGTTGCCTCAACGGCTGCTCTGGCGATATTACTACAAACAGGCATAGGCGATACGATTCGGATTTCATTAACACCCGAGCCAGGTGGTGACCGGTGTACTGAGGTGACTGTCGCCCAGGAAATTTTACAATCAATGGGCTTACGTGCATTTCTACCAACCGTTATTGCCTGTCCCGGTTGTGGTCGAACTACCAGCAGTTACTTCCAACAGCTAGCCAAAGATATTCAAAGCTATATCCGCGAGCAGATGCCTACCTGGAAAAAACAGTATACCGGCGTTGAAAATATGTCAGTTGCAGTCATGGGCTGTGTTGTTAATGGCCCGGGTGAAAGCAAACTTGCCAATATCGGCATTAGTCTACCGGGTACCGGTGAAAAACCCGTTGCACCGGTTTATGTCGATGGTAAAAAAACAGTAACCCTAAAAGGCGATCATATTGCTGATGAATTCCAACAAATTGTACTTGATTATATTGATTCTAATTACCAATAGATTCCATGGTTCAATAATCAATAGAATACCTTGCAAATTCTAAATTATTTTATCTACCAGAAAATATAAGGTTTTTACATTTATTTTGGACGCTTAGTTAAGTAAATTCTTTTGCTGTCGATATAAAAATACAATTACTCAAATTATTAATAGTATTAAAATTAATACTATTCCCTACAGATATAAATCAAACTATAAAATAAAAGAACATCAATGATGAGTGTAAACAAAACCATTTTAATTATTGATGATGAACCTTTTAATGTCGATATTCTAACAGAACATTTACAAGAAGAAGCATATACCATTTTAACTGCGGAAAATGGTAAAATTGGTCTGGATGTTTTAAACAAAAATAAAAAAACCATTGATGTTATATTACTGGATCGTATGATGCCGGTAATGTCCGGTATGGAATTTTTAAAAGTTATTAAAAAAGATGATTCTCTCAATAACATTCCAATCATCATGCAAACCGCTGCAGATTCTGATAGTGATATTATTGAAGGTATTAATGCAGGAGCATATTATTATCTAACAAAACCATTCCAGCCCGATATAATGTTGTCTATAGTTAAAGCGGCTATCACTGATTATGCACGGCAAAAAGGATTAAATGAATCAAGTCTATCATACGATACAGTATGCAAACTTGTTAATAAAATTGAATTTCACTTTAAAACTCTCGATGAAGCTGACACATTATCCAGGATGATATCTAATTTCTATCCAACTCCGGTAAAAGTAATAATGGGAATAACTGAACTGCTAATAAATTCAGTTGAACATGGAAACCTGGGAATAACTTACACAGAAAAAACCGAGCTTATAAAAAATGGCAACTGGAAAGATGAAATTAATACTCGACTGAAACAAGAACAATATAAAGAAAAATATACTTCAGTCAAATTATCGCAGAACGATTCAGAAATTAAACTAATTGTTAAAGATCAAGGTGATGGTTTTGATTACAAAAAATATCTAAAAGTTGATCCTGTTCGAGCATTTGATCCACATGGTCGAGGTATAGCCGTTGCTGCAATGATTAGTTTTAATGAAGTTAAATTTATCGGTACAGGTAATGAAGTTCATTGTTATGTAAACATTACTTAAGCAAAAACAAAATTTATTAGTATTTAAATAATCACCTAAATTCACTATACTGTGACTTATGAGTCATACAATTTCGTTGCTCCCGAGTAATCATACATTTTCATTAGATGGTGCTACCAGTATATTAGATACAGCACTGGAAAAAGGGCTAAATCTAAATTATGGTTGTACAAATGGAAAATGCGGGAAATGTCGTGCTAAATTAAAAATAGGTACAGTTAAATCCATAAAGCACCAGGATTTTAATTTTACTGCTGCAGAAAAACTTCAACATTTTATTCTGATGTGTACCTGTACGGCAACAACCGATCTGGTTCTTGAAGCCGTTTTAGCAACAAATGATATTGATGTCCCATTGCAGGAAATTAATGCTAAATTAAAAAAAATAAACCCAATATCAGATTATACTTCGATTATCCATTTACAAACACCAAGAACAAATACATTACGCTTTCTAGCAGGACAAAATGTCAAGCTAGGCATAAATAACACAAGTGCCTGCTATCCAATTGCAAGCTGCCCCTGTGATGATAGAAACCTGGAATTTCTTATCAATAGTAAAAACAATTCCAGGTTTAGTAATGAATTATTTAATAACACTAGTATAGGCGCAACAATCCAGTTAAACGGGCCATATGGTCAATTTAAACTTCAAGAAGATCCTCAGGCTGCCACCGTATTTCTGGCAGTAGATAATGGTTTTGCGCCCATAAAAAGTTTAATAGAGCATGCAATATCACTTGATTACCAGGAAAATATATATCTTTATTTTTTTACGACTCAAAAAAAACAACATTATTATCATAATTTATGTCGTTCATGGGAAGATGCTCTTGATAATTTTACTTATATCCCAATAGTCGTTGAAGTTAATTCTTTAAAGAACCAATATTATGATTTAGATAGTAAAGATCAGGATTCGATTATTAATAAATTCTTAAAAGCGATTAATGAAAATTTTTCTCATCCAGAAAAATATTATTATTGTTTATCAGCAGGTAAGAATACCATTGATAAACTGATACAAATAATTAGTGAGCGGTATAATACCAACAAAATACAATTTGACTATGTGCCGTTATAATATTATTTTCGCCGTTTCCTTACTTTATATTCAGTAATGAAATTTATAGTTGACTCGTATGGTATATTTTCAAGAGATTTAAATTTTATCTCACTATCTGAAATTAATGTTGATATGTCTAATATTTCATTCCTGGTCTCGCCATTAACAAGAACACTTAAACCAAGTAACCCGCCGTGCTGAATTTTAACTTTAACACCATGCGGCATGTTTAATAAATTATCGTCAACTTTAAAAGCCGAAACTGCAATTTCTTTTAAACAGTTATAAACAATTTCACATTTTTTTGATGCATCAAGCTTGTTACATGAAATTTCGCTACCACCTCGACGAACAACATTAATAGCATTAGTACAAGAATAATGTTCAGAAATCAGTGTAATTGAAAACGCACACTTATCATCTTGTGTAAAATCCGTCTCTAATGATTCCATTCGTCTCTCTGAAAATATAATTAGAATTTATTAATAATAGTTTTTAATGTGTATAACCAAAGCCAGGATCACTACTGGCTGGAGGGACGGGTAAACCCGCAATTTTACTCGCTTGAATAACAGGTCCGTTTGGAAATAATAAATACAACTTTTTAATTCCGCCTTCATTGATATATTGTTTATCAAGTACTCTTGATAACACTCTGGCATTTTGAGAAGAACCACATAATTTGTAATAATTTCTCAAGAAATGAATAACATCCCAATGTTCCGCACTTAAAACAATATTTTCAAGTTTTGCACTACTTTCAGCAATACTCTCTGACCATGGCTCCAATTCCACTAAATTACCATTTGGATCATTTTCATATAATTCTTCGTCTCGAATATAATTTAACATATCTGTCATTACTTTCTCCCGTATCTAAAATATTCACGATTACCTGGAAAAAACGAACTACTTTGAAAACACATCTATTGAAATCAATAAGTTATCCACAAACTAGCCGAATGTTTCT
>JBGMQW010000130.1:0-10114 GCA_048060815.1 Thiohalomonadales bacterium
ATTACTATTATTGATCAAGAAAATGGAATTGATTGGCAAGAAATATAATTTGAGCTTGAGGTAGAGAAAAAATGAAAAAAATATCTGAATTATTTTCAGGAAAAGCAAAAACTGTTTTTACTACAGAAGATAAAGACCGTTTAATTTTACATTTTAGAGATGATACCTCGGCATTCGATGGTGAAAAAATTGAGCAACTTGATCGTAAAGGTATGGTCAATAATAAATTCAATGCATTTATCATGGAAAAAATACAAGCAGCTGGCATTGAAACACACCATGATAGATTACTATCAGATCAGGATTCACTAGTCAAAAATCTGGATATGTTGCCAATAGAATGTGTTATTCGTAATATTAGTACAGGTAGTTTGTGTCGGCGTCTAGGAGTTGAAGATGGCATGGATTTAAGTCCGCCAACCTTCGAATTTTTTTTAAAAAATGATGAACTTCATGATCCCATGATTAATGAATTTCACATAAAAACGTTTAATTGGGCAACGGATTCAGAAGTTAAAGATATGAAAGAATTAACGTTTAAAATAAATGATATTTTAAAGAAATTATTTATCGATGTGGGGTTATTATTAGTAGATTATAAACTTGAATTTGGACGCTACAATGGAAAAATTCTTCTGGGTGATGAGTTTACTCCAGACGGTTGTCGTTTATGGGATACTACTACCAGGGCAAAAATGGATAAAGATCGTTTCCGTCAAGGTTTGGGTGGTGTAGTTGAAGCTTATGAAGAAGTTGCACATCGACTTGGCGTAGTATTAGATTAACCTAGAAAGCATTGTGGGAGGGTTAAATTTGCACTTCTTTGCGCTCTTTGCGCCTTTGCGGCTAATAATTTTGAATTTATTTTTAATAATTCACTGAATAGTTACAAATTATCTAGTATAAATGTAAATAATATAGTCAATGAATTAGGATATAGCCTTGAATTCATTTTTAATATAAAGTATTAATTTAATCGATTGAATCTTTATAATCGATTAATAAGTATTAATATTTAACGACTTTGTTTAAACATAGCAACTAAATTTCGTTAAAATATCAATAAAACATTGTGCTAATATGCACTTATTATAAATTATACAGTTACGAAGAATCATACAAATATGGCCACCAGTTATAATGCTGACGCAATTGAAGTTTTAACCGGGCTGGATCCGGTTAAGAAACGTCCTGGTATGTATACCCAAACAGAACGTCCAAATCACCTTGCCCAGGAAGTACTGGATAATAGTGTCGATGAAGCCGTTGCGGGTTATGCATCGGAAATCAGCATTATTTTATTTAAAGATGGTTCACTTGAAGTCGAAGATGATGGCCGTGGAATGCCGGTTGATAAACACCAGCTTGAGAAAATTCCAGGTGTAGAAGTTATTATGACTCGGTTACATGCCGGTGGTAAATTCTCTAATAAAAATTATCAATTTTCAGGTGGTTTGCACGGTGTGGGTGTTTCCGTCGTTAATGCACTTTCAAAACGGGTTGATGTTTTTATAAAACGCGATGGCTCTGAATATAGTATATCGTTTGCACACGGTGACCGAAAAAAACCATTAAAAAAATTAGGAAAGGTTGCAAAACGTGAAACCGGAACTCGGCTTCGATTTTGGCCCGAAAAGAAATATTTTGACACGGTCAAATTTTCTGTCTCAAGGTTAAAGCATGTACTTCAGGCAAAAGCAGTTCTATGTCCCGGACTTAGAGTAAAATTTTATGACGAAAATAAAGATGAATCGCAAGAATGGTTTTATCAGGATGGGCTTACTGATTATTTACTTGGCACTTTAGGTGATATTCCGGTATTGCCCGATGAGGGTTTTACCGGCTCAATGAGTGGAAATGAAGAACAAGTGAGTTGGGCGCTAGTTTGGGTTCCTGAAGGAAATGAAATTGTTAATGAAAGTTATGTTAATTTAATTCCTACCACCCAGGGCGGGACTCATGTTAATGGCTTAAGGACTGGATTAACCGATGCAATTCGTGACTTTTGTGATTTGCGAAATTTATTGCCACGTGGAGTGAAACTTGCGCCTGAGGATGTTTGGGATAAAGTAAGTTACGTGTTATCAGTGAAGTTATTTGAACCTCAATTTTCTGGTCAAACCAAGGAACGTTTATCATCCCGTGAGTGCTCAGCGTTTGTATCAGGAGTGTTAAAAGATGCATTTAGTATTTGGTTAAATCAGCATATCGATTTTGGTGAACAAATAGCAGAATTAGCTATTAGTAGTGCTCAGTCACGAATGCGTGCTGGTAAAAAAGTTATACGAAAGAAAGTAATGCAAGGTCCTGCCTTGCCCGGGAAACTTTCAGATTGTTCATCTCAAGATGTTGAATTGGGTGAATTATTTCTGGTGGAAGGGGATTCTGCAGGTGGTTCTACCAAACAGGCACGGGATCGAATTTATCAGGCGGTTATGCCATTACGGGGTAAAATTCTAAATACCTGGGAAGTGGATTCAACACAAGTACTAGGATCTCAGGAAGTTCATGATATCTCCGTTGCAATTGGCGTTGATCCAGGTTCAGATAAAATAAAAGGATTACGTTACGGTAAAATTGTTATTCTTGCTGATGCTGATTCTGATGGTGCACATATCGCGACATTATTGTGTGCATTATTTCTTCGACATTTTCCTGAGTTGGTTATGGCAGGTCATATTTATGTTGCAATGCCACCTTTGTATCGAATTGATGTAGGTAAAGAAACATTTTATGCTTTAGATGATTCTGAACAACAAGGTATATTAGACCGAATTGCTGCAGAAAAGAAAAAAGGCAAAATTTTAATTACAAGGTTTAAAGGCCTGGGTGAAATGAATCCAATGCAATTACGAGTTACAACAATGGATCCGGATACTCGACGTTTAGTACGTTTAACTTCGGAACCTGATGATGGCAGTTTCCAGATGCTGGATCTTTTATTAGCTAAGAAACGTGCCGCTGATCGTAAAGCATGGCTTGAAACGAAAGGTGATCTTGCTGATTTGTCGTAATTAATATTTATCAATTTTAAAAACTAATTTCATCATCCCCCAAATTCATGATGTAATTATTAATTTTAAAAAAATTAATAAACTAACCGGGGGAATGAATGAGTAATATTAGAATTAAATTAACATTGTTTTTGTTTATAGTAGTGTACGTAAATATGTCGTTTGCTTATGTAACTGAATATCAACTTGATCAAAATACAGGCATGGATGAACAAAATAAATTTGTTGCCGGCCAGGTTTGGAGCTATGAAACCAGACAATATGAACAAAAGTCAAAATTAACAATACTAAAAGTTGATTATTTTGAAGATGCGGTTGTGGTACATATTCGACTGGATAATATAAAATTGATCGATTCAAACGCTCCACAAGGAATTCGAACAACGGTATCACATATGGCTTTTTTACAATCGGCATTGCAACAAAGTGTGATTAAATTATTAAATAAAAATAGTCGGCTTCCTGAATTTTCCAGGGAATACCAAAACTGGCGTAAAGGTGATGGTGTTGGATCAGCATGGGCATGGCATTTTAGCATATCAGAAGCTTTAAATGGCCTGGAACGAATTGTTAAAGAGCTAAAATCTTCATCAGTTAACAATAGCCAGAGTATTAAGAATTAAAATATAATTTACCTATAATAAAATAATATTAAGAGAAGAATAACTACATGGCCAAGAATACAAGTTTTGTTGACGACAATATAGAATTGATGCCAATAAAAGATTTTACAGAAAAATCTTATCTTAATTATTCTATGTATGTTATTTTAGACCGCGCTTTACCTCATATCAGCGATGGCTTAAAACCTGTTCAGCGTCGAATTATCTATGCAATGTCTGAACTCGGTTTAAAAGCAGGATCAAAATTTAAAAAATCAGCTCGAACAGTCGGTGATGTTCTCGGTAAATTCCATCCCCATGGCGATAGTGCATGTTATGAAGCCATGGTGTTAATGGCTCAACCATTTTCTTATCGTTATCCATTACTTGAAGGACAAGGTAATTGGGGTTCACCCGATGAACCAAAATCATTTGCTGCAATGCGTTACACCGAGTCGCGTCTTTCTCCTATTGCAGATTTATTATTATCAGAATTAGGCCAGGGTACGGTTGACTGGATGCCCAATTTTGATGGTTCTCTTGATGAGCCGGTACTATTACCTGCTCGAATACCCCATATTATATTAAATGGTACAACTGGTATAGCAGTTGGTATGGCGACCGACATACCACCTCACAATTTAACTGAAATTGTTAATGCGTGTTTATTATTATTAAAACAACCTAAAGCATCTCTTGCAGATTTATGCAAAATTGTTAAAGGTCCGGACTATCCGACTGATGCTGAAATAATTACACCGAAAAAAGAAATTAAACAAATATATAAAACAGGTCGTGGCTCTATTCGCATGCGTGCTATATACGAAATGGAAAAGGGTAATATCATCGTTACTGCTTTACCTCATCAAGCATCTCCATCCAAGGTTCTGGAACAGATTGCAGCACAAATGACTGCAAAAAAATTACCGTTGGTGGTTGATCTACGTGATGAGTCAGATCATGAGAATCCAACACGACTGGTTATAATGACTAAATCGAAAGATGTAAATGTTGAAGAACTTATGTCACATTTATTTGTATCTACAGATTTAGAGCGCACCTACCGGGTAAATATGAATGTTATTGGTTTAAATGGTAAACCTGGTGTACGTAATTTACTTGAGTTGTTAACTCAGTGGTTAATTTATCGTAAAGATACAGTTCGTAAACGATTACAGTATCGCCTGGACAAGGTAGAAAAACGCTTACATATTTTAGCTGGTTTAATGAAGTGCTTTTTAAATATCGATGAAGTGATTCATGTTATTCGGACATCGGAAAAACCAAAACCGGCTTTAATGAAAAAGTTCAAGCTT
Source organism: Thiohalomonadales bacterium (assembly GCA_048060815.1). Taxonomy (GTDB): domain Bacteria; phylum Pseudomonadota; class Gammaproteobacteria; order UBA6429; family Thiohalophilaceae; genus CAYQUC01. The sequence continues at coordinate 4,933 of JBGMQW010000130.1, forward strand.
ACGGATATTCAGGCAGACGCGATTCTAGATTTAAAATTACGCCAATTAGCAAAACTTGAAGAAATACAAATTCGTAAAGAACAAAAAGAATTAAAAGCAGAGCGTGAAGAGCTTACCAGTATTTTAGGTTCAAAAGCACGTTTGAATTCCTTGATAAAGAACGAATTAACTGAAATCATTAAAGATCATGGTGATAAACGTCGTTCACCAATTAAAGTTCGTGAAGCAGCAAGCATGATTGATGAAACAGAATTAATTAGTTCAGAACCCGTAACTGTTATTCTTTCTGTTAATGGTCTGGCAAGAAGTTCAAAAGGACATGAACTTAATCCCGAAGATGTGAATTTTAAGTCTGGAGATTCTTATCTGGATAGTACCAAGTCAATTTCGAATCAAATGGCTATTTTTATTGATTCTACTGGCCGAACATATGGAATACCAATTCATACCCTACCATCAGGGCGTGGTCTCGGTGAACCACTTACTGGTCGATTAACGCCTCCTGCTGGTGCTCAATTTTGTGGTGTAATGAGTGGTGCACCAACAAAACAATATTTGTTAGCCACTACTTTTGGGTATGGTTTGGTAGTCACGCTTGAAGATTGCTTAACACGTAATAAAAAAGGAAAAGGTATTGTTAAAGTACCTGCAGGTGCGAAAATGTTACCACCAGTTGCTGTTACTGATTATGAGAATCAGTGGGTGGCTGTGGTATCGAATGATGGTCATATGTTAATACATTCTCTTGATGAATTACCAATTATGTCTAAGGGTAAAGGCTTGAAAACAATTAACATTCCGACAGCTAAAGCAAAGAGCGGTGCTGAGTCAGTAGTTGCAATTACCCTGGTTACAGATGAAGATAATCTGGTAATCGATACCGGATCGCGTAAAACAGTCTTTAGTCAGGATGATATGGCTCCATATGAAGGTGAAAGTGGTAAACGAGGGTTAAAACTACCACGTGGATATAGAACAGTTAAACGTATAAAAGTTGAAGTATTAGCCGATGAAGACGAGAACTAACTTCCATTATCTTTAGGGTCATCCTTGTTTGTTAGTGTATGTAACTTTCGTAGAACGCGTTCTGCTCGACTAATATGAGAATTTAATTCAACATTATCTGGATCGAGTTTTTGAAGTATAAGCCACTTGTCTAATGCGAGTTTAATTTCACCTTTACTATATAAAATTCGACCAGATTCAATCCCCTTTTTTATTTTCTCATCGATCGATTCATCGAGGGTTAATTTTAATTTTGTAAATTGATAATTATTCTTATTTTCAGCTAATAAGATAGTTAATTTTTTCTTCGCTGTATATAAATCATTTTTTGCAAATGCCGCGTTATATTCGTTTAATGTTCGTGATTGCGAATTTGACTCAGCTTGAAGTTTTTTTTGATTTTTTTTCGCAGTAATTTGACTTATTTCTTTTTGATTTTTTTTGAGTTGAATCGATAATTTATCTGTTGGTTCTAATTTAAAGGCTAATGTTATGCAGTTTTCAGCTTGTTCAATTTTTTTTAGTTTTAAAGAATCTGTGGAACATTCTACCAGTGATTCAACAGTTTCTCTGGCTTGAATTTGTAAGCTTTCAAATTCATTTTGTTCTACAAATGTTTCTTTAATAGCTAATGCAATTTTTCTTTGTACAGGAAGATCTTTTATTAAGCGTTCTGCATTACTTATTAGTAATTTAAATTTTAAATTAGTAATATATATTTGTCTTTTTTGTAAATAAGTTTCATAAGATGAATTTAAATTTTTATCTCCAGATATCCTGCTTAATGCAAAATTGTAAACTGTATAGGCATCTTCCCATTTATTTTCTTGTATGAAAAAAGTAGCTTGTTTAATTGTGGTTTCGACAAATTCTTTTGATTTTTTAGAAATTTCTTTCTTACGGAGCATTAATTCTAAATATTGTGGGTGAGTTGTTTTAACTTGTGTAAGCGTTTTATTTGCTTTGTCAAACTCTTGTTCAGTTAACCACTTTGTTATTAAGCTGTTTACATCATCACGCTGAGCATTATAATATGCACAACTTGATATAAATACTTGTAATAAAAGTATTTGAAGTAAAAAAAGATTTTTAAGAATCATGCTACAATTTTGTCTCGCAATAATTCATCTATTTGCATATTCATTTTATCTCTATAGGTATGAGCAACATCAGTAACAATATAAGTTATAACGGGTTTTGAAATTCCACGTAACTGTATTTCCTGACATTTTCCTGCTGAGATTCTCCAATGAATATCTTTGTTGTTATACAGGTGTTCGCTAATGATAACCTGACCGTTTTCAGCGGTTGTTAGTAATCTGGAAGCAAGATTAACGGACTCACCCACAACTGTATATTGCATTCGTTCTTGAGCCCCCATATTGCCTGCAAGCATATCTCCAGAATTAACTCCAATACGGAAGTATACTGGAAATTGTCCATTTCTAATTCGTAACGCATTTAATCGATCAACAAGTTTTTGGATCATAATGGCGCAAGCAATAGCATTAAAACTATGGTCTTCATCTTTTATTGGCACACCAAAAACAACCATAGCGCAATCACCCATGTACTTATCTATGGTTCCATGGAAAATCTTACTTACAATCGAAATGTAGGTAAAATATTCGTTAAGTAATGATGCAATTTCCTGTGGCGGTAATTTTTCTGACATACTGGTAAAACCTACAATATCAGCGAACAAAACTGAAGCATGAACATGTTCACCACCCAGGGTAACATGATCCAGATTTTGCATAATTTGTTTTGCGACATTGGCTGATACGAATCTGGAAAAAATACTTTCGACCTGATTTTTTTCAAGTAAGCCATTCGCCATAGTATTAAATGCCCCGATTAAATGACCGAGTTCATCGTTCCTGTTTTCTTTTATACGGTAGTTATAATCACCGCTATCAATTGCTTTACTTGCCTTGATAAATGTATCAATTGGTCTTGATAAGCGTTTGCCTAGATAATAAGACGCGATAATGCCTAACATTATCATTAGGATTGTTGCAGCAATAATAGCTCTTATGGTGTAAAGTAAATATTTAGATAAGTAATTCTTGTTAAAATTTACAACAACATGCCCGGCAATTATTCCTTGGAAACGAATTGGTGCGATATAGGATGTTACTGGCTGAGGGCTGGAATTTTCAGATTCCAGAAACCAATCAGTTGAATAGCTGAAATTTTTTGATTGGTCCGATTTACCATACAATGAAATAATGTCATCATAAGGTAGAACGCCTGTTGATGCTAAAATTGTTCCACTGTCAGAATAAATAACGACTCCTAAAATAGTATCTATTGTTTTGAGGTTTCGAACCAAAACCATAAGTCCTAATTGGTCGTCTGATAAAACTAATTCTTTTGATGACTCTGCTAGTTGCTCAATAATAGCTTTTCCAAAATCATTAATCTGATTATGAACTAGTTGAGTTTGATTTGAAATAATAACGGAACCTAATAATACCATTCCAAAAGTAATTAGCAGCGTGATAACAACGGATAATTTAAAAGCAATAGGAATATGTTTCGGAGTAATTTTAGATACAATCTTTCGAAACAATTTTTTCGGTATAGATAATGCTAGAGAAATGCTTTTTTTAAATACATTCGACATTGAGAATTATATTTATATTTTATTAGTAGTTTAAGAAAGTATAACTAATTTTAGTAATTTTGAGCTGGTACTATTATAGTCATATTGTAATCAATAGTCGTACTATTTATCTGACTATAGCGGTTAATAATAGTTCGGATAATAATTTAGCATAAAAAACATGATAAAAATCCAATATATTCTATAACGTATTGATAAATATAGTGTTATTTTATTTAATATACTTTGAATAGTGCTTTTGAATAAAGTTTAACCATATAGTAATCAAATTATTCTAATACGGTTAAAACTGTAGTTGTAAAGATTTCTACTCGGTATTAAGCTAATGTCACTGTATAATCAACATTATTTGTTAATTTAAGTTTATTATTATACTGTGACGAATTTCATCAGAACATCAGTACTATTTTCTTTAACGGTATTTGCTGTTGCACTATTGTATACAGTTAATATCTTGATTCTGGGTGGTGGTAGCTGGATAAATTTAAATTTCCTGGAATATTCCCAATTTCTTGTATTTCTCACTTTATTCGTAATAATTGGTGCTCTTATTTCATTATTATTATCAAAATATATAGCTAAAATATTTTTAAAAGTTCGAGTTGTAGAAATACCCGAAACAGTTAATGAATTGCGTTTATTTTCAACTGTTAAGCGATTGAGTGATGCTGTTAGTATTAGAATGCCGGATATTATGATCTATCAAGGTTATGATATTAATGCTTTTGCAACTGGATTTAGACGTGATTATGCCTTGTTGGCCGTTAGTCAACAATTACTTGATGTCATGACTCAAGATGAAATGGAAGGTGTTGTTGGGCATGAGATATCACATATCGCAAATGGTGATATGTTAACTTTGGCTTTAATGCAAGGTGTAGTGAATAGTATCGTTTATTTGCCTGCAAATAGTATTAAGTTTATTTTGGGTAAAATATTTACAACACAAAAATTTTATCACATTATGTTTTACTACCTGATCGTTAGCGCAACTCAATTGAGCTTTGGTTGGATAGCAAGTTTATTAGTGATGTGGTTTAGTCGCCGAAGAGAATTCCATGCTGATTTGTGTGGCGCCAGGATTGCGGGACATGAAAGTATGTTGCGGGCACTAGAATGTTTACAAGCATGCAAAGTAAGTGAAGTATCACCGAATTTAGCAATTAATTACGATAATTTATCTCGTAGTGCTTTATATCAATTATTCATAAGTCACCCATCATTATCCGCCCGAATTACGGCATTACGTAATTTATCTTAAAATTATATTAAAGGATTTGAAAATCCCCGGATTTTATTACTGGGGAATAGGATAATATTGAAAAAATTTATTAAAATTAAATTATAAATAAGGAATATAAAATGTCAATGATTAAACCATTCGCAGCACTTAAACCAACGTCAGAATATGCTGCTGATGTAATTGCACCTCCATATGATGTATTAAATACAGCCGAAGCACGTGAGCGAGCAAAAGGTCGCCCACACAGCTTTTTACATATCTCAAAACCTGAGATAGATTTACCGGAAGGTACAGATCCTTATGAT
>JBGMQW010000131.1:0-10084 GCA_048060815.1 Thiohalomonadales bacterium
AAACCATGCCGGATAAAATGGAAATTAAAAAATACGATCCTAAAGTTCGTAAACATGTAATGTATAAAGAAGCTAAAATTAAATAAGTACAAAGTATGAAATAACATTAGTATAAACCGCAATTGTTTGCGGTTTTTTTTACTTAAAATATTAGCCGCAAAGACACAAAGGTAAAAAAATTATTTTACGAAATATCCCCAGTTGAATACAGCTCACGTGCCGCCCATTTTGCAAATTCTGAGCGAGTACAACTATCAGCATTATTATAACCACTACCTTCCGCAATACGGTATATCACCATATCTTTAACAGGATCATTAGAAACAGATTCATCAATTATTTGACGCACCGACCATTCCCCGCCATGTTTATTATTTGTATAATAATGACCCAGTATAATTTGACTTGATAATAACATTGATGACTCGGCATGAGACTGTGCTAATGTAAAAATCTGTTGTAAATCATTACTCGTTAAATCAACCACCACATCCATATCCGACAGTGCTTGCTCAATAAATTGCTTTTCAATTGCATGAGATGACTCTGATTTATCCTGTTTACTTTTATTTGGCGTATCGGAGAAACGCATTAAACTGACAGGATAACGTCGCCATGGAAATATACTATTAAATACTATTGCGACTGTTAAAATAATAAGAGTATTTAACAAAATAGGCGTTATAACAAATTTATAGCCAAGATTTAATATTGCTGGCCCACCGATAACCGCAGCAATAGCCGTTGCGCCACCAGGTGGATGGATACATCGAAATAAATGCATACCACCAATTGCTAAACCAACCGCAAAACCTGCGGCGATAAAAATATTGCCAATATACATCGCACACGTAACACCTATAATAGCTGAAATAATATGCCCACCAACCAAAGCCCAGGGTTGAGATAATTTTCCATGGGGCACAGCAAATAATAAAACCGCCGAAGCACCCATCGAAGGTACAATAATAGCTGAGCCAGTATCACCTATAAAATAAAAACTAACGGAATAAACCAGTAATATTCCGAACACACCACCAAGAGTTGACACTAAATGTTCAGCCGAACTGACCGACTTACCTTCAATACCAAAAAAATATTTTAATTTTTTTATCATATAAATTATTTTCTATTTAATTAAAACTAATTACACTTGTATAATTTAAACCTTAATCTTGAGTAAATTACTCAAATAAAATCTTACAGCAACACTAATTCTTAATACTATAACTGATTAAAATCTTTAATAAATCCTAATTTAGGTATTTTATTTAAGGATAATACCCGGTTTCGTCAATAAAGTTATTGATCTGTAAGCCGATATCCTTTTTACTGTTAAATTTAATCAATAAGCCTGAATAATTCATGGATCTTGAGTCTGAGCTATCTTCCAATACCAATTTTGAAAGCGTTTATATTGGACGCCAGCCTATTTATGATTCTTCATTAAATGTATACGCTTATGAATTATTGTTTCGATCAGGTGAAGTTAATCATGCAAATGTAATCGATGGTGACCATGCAACTACCGAGGTTATTTTAAACACATTTACTGAAATTGGATTAACAAAAATTATTGGCAAACACCTTGGCTTTATAAATTTAACACGTAGTTTTTTACTTGGTATTTATCCTTTACCTGATTGCCAAGATCAAATAGTACTTGAAATTCTTGAAGATATTGAGATCGATGACGAAATCATAAACGCAGTTGAAAATTTATCCAAACAAGGTTATACCATTGCGCTAGACGATTTTGTCTATCATAAAAAATTAGAACCATTAATAAAATTAGCCCAAATCATTAAAATTGACATCATGGCATTAAGCCGTGAAGAATTAGTCGAGCATGTATACCTTTTAAGAAAATATGATGTTAAATTATTGGCAGAAAAAGTCGAGACTCAGGAAGAATATGAGGTTTGTAAAAAATTAAATTTTGATTATTATCAAGGCTACTTTTTTTGCAAACCTAAAATAATTAAAGGTAAACGACCACCTGCAAATAAATTAGCCGCAATGCGAGTTTTGGCAAAACTGCATGATAAATCATCAACTCCAAAAGAGATTGAAGAATTAATCATGCAGGATATCACCATGTCGATTCGATTATTACGTTACATTAATTCCTCCATGTACCATGTATCACGGGAAGTAGAATCGATTAGTCATGCCATATTGTTACTTGGTATTGATACCGTTAAAAGTGTTGCAACACTTGTTGTTTTATCCAAAATGGAAGATAAACCACAGGAATTAATTATTACATCACTTGTTCGCGCCAAAATGAGTGAATATCTGGCTCATCGCTATGAGCCTGACCTGAAAGACATGGCTTTTACTGCCGGCTTATTCTCGATTATTGATGCAGTAATGGATAAACCCATAGAAGAAATATTAGCACAACTACCTTTGTCTGAAGAAATTATTGAATGCCTCATTCACGGCATAGGTAAACTTGCCGACATTTTAAAGACAGTTATAGCTTATGAACGAAATGATTTTGAAACATTAAATCGAAGTAACATATCCACAGATGATCTGCGCAAAGCTTATTTATCTGCAGTTGAGTGGACTGATGAAATTATAGAAGATACTGAATTATAATTTTTTTACCGCCAAGACGCCAAGTTCGCCAAGAAAAAGAAAAGAAATGTTAATTTCACGAACTAAAAAAGTAAAATTAACAACTTATATACTAAAAATTAAATACGCCTTTCCAAGTATTCATGGCAGCTAATCTTTTATTTTTTTTAATAGCAAATTACCCATCTCAACAACTTCAGCTTGCCAAAATAATTCCAGGAATGTTGTTGCAGTTTTTTCGACGATTAAAGCGGGGCCTGATATCTTTTGTCCCATTTTTAATTCATCTCTTTGATATAAATCTATTTCATTTGAAAAACCATAAACAGATATTTTTTTCACAGAACAACTATTTTTAGTTATTAAAATTTCAGTACTTATTTCAGGAATTGCAGCATCACTCTTAAGAGTCATTCGAATATTAACTATTTCAACGGGTGTATCCATTTTATGGCCATATCGTTGTAAGTGTTGTAAATGAAATATATCAAGTGATTCGCGTAAATCTTTTATTTTTTTATCCGGTGTGAAATTTTTAACGGGAATTGTTATAAAACCTGATTGCCCAACATATCGCAAATCAATTTCAAAAGTAATTTGTATATCGTTACTTGTAACGCCTTCTTGTTCTAAAGCATTTACTCCTTGTATTCGTAATACTTCAAAATCATTAGTTAATTTTTTATAATCGATTGTGCTCACTAAACCTGTAAACGCGTGTGACAGATAACGTGCTTTTGGTGCAACTAACATTCCAAATGCAGATAACACACCACCATAAACAGGTACCAGGCCTTTAGTGATTGACAAGCTATCCGCTAAAGCACATACGTGCAATCCACCAGCGCCACCAAAAGAAACTAAACTCATTAAACGAGGATCCAGACCGCGTTGTACAGACATAACACGCAGTGCTTGAGCCATATGTTCATTCGCAAGTTGAATAATTCCCAGTGCAGTTTGATAGATATCCAGTTTTAATAACAACGCTAATTTTTCAATCACTTTTACAGCAGCATTGATCTCAAGCTTCATAGTTCCACCCAAAAATTCTGAGGCTTGTAGTCGACCTAATACTAAATTTGCATCAGTTACTGTTGCATAACATCCATTTTTACCATAACAAGCAGGCCCGGGATTGGCTCCGGCAGATTCTGGTCCTACTTGCAATAATCCACCGGAATCAATATAAGCAATCGAACCACCACCTGCACCAATGGTAAACATATCGACCATTGGAACAGCAACCGGAAACTCACCAATATGCCCTTCAGTAGTTAATTGAATTTCCTTATCAATCATTGCAACATCAGTCGATGTGCCGCCCATATCGAATGTTAAAATACCCGAACACGAGGTTAGGTCTGCCATGTATTTTGCACCGGCCATTCCTCCGGCAGGACCGGATAACAACATTCTAACGGCTTGGTCACCAGCTTGTTTTGCATCAATAGTGCCACCCGAACTCTGCATTACTGATATGCTAACTAGCGGTAAATTGTCTTGTAAGCTTTTTATATAACCTTTCACTAACGGTCCGACATAAGAATTTAACCATGTCGATATACCACGTTCATATTCCCTAATTTCAGATAAAACCGCTGAAGAACGTGACACAAAAAGTGTTTTGGGTAATTTATTTGTTAACTTTATTTCATCATCAGCATTAAGATAAGAAAATAAAAAATTTATGGCCACCGCATCAGGATTTAGACCCGTAATTTTATTACATAAATTATCACACTCCTTATCCGTTAAACTTTTTATTTTTTTCCCATTAGCATCGACGCGAGTATTCGCTTCTAAACAAAGCGCTTTTTCAATGGGTGGTATAACAACTGGACCTTGCAGGGAATATAATTCAGGCCGGGTTTGACGTGCTATTGTTAACACATCACTTAAACCTTTGTTTGCCACATAAACCGTTCGAACACCTTTACGTTCAAGAACAGCGTTTGTTGCTACAGTTGAGCCATGTACAATGGTGTTAACATGACCATTTTCAGAGTTAAGTAATTCCAGTAAACCCAAATCCGAAATACCTTGTAAAATCGCTTTTTCAGGTGAATCCGGTGTAGACAACACTTTGTGTATTTTTAACAAACCACTTTGAAATAAAACAAAATCAGTAAAAGTACCACCGGTATCAATTCCTAATAACACACATTCACCTTATTATTTATACAGCATTAGTTTAAACGCTACTGTAGATTTAACTTTAGAGGTAATACCGTAAATAAAGGTATATACTATTATATAATTACCGGGTTTCAAATTAATAATATACAATAATAAATTATATATGAGCAACGATACTTTAATTCAAGTCCAGCATCTAACCCGCAACTATGGCAATATTACGGCAGTAGATAAACTGGAATTTGAATTAAAAAAAGGTGAAATTTTAGGATTTCTTGGTCCTAACGGTGCAGGAAAGTCGACCACCATGAATATGATCACCGGCAACCTTGCTCCAACTTCCGGAAAAATCATAATAAACGGTATAGATTTACTCGACAAACCGAAACAGGCAAAATCACAAATTGGTTACTTACCTGAACAACCCCCAATTTACAAAGATTCTACTGTTGATGAATATCTCGACTTTTGTGCCAAAATTAATCGCATACCAAAAAAACACATACGTAAATCAAAACAACACGCTATCGAGCGTTGTGGTTTAACCGAAGTGAATAAAAGATTAATAGTGAATCTTTCTAAAGGTTTTCAACAACGTATCGGGATTGCACAAGCAATAATTCATTCACCGGAAATAGTTGTACTTGACGAACCAACCGTTGGCCTGGATCCTATTCAAATTCGTGAAATTCGTACTTTAATCCGTAATCTCGGGAAAAAACATGGTGTTTTATTATCAACACATATTTTACCGGAAGTACAAATGACTTGTGACCGGGTACAAATTATTAATAAAGGGGTACTGGTTTTTTCTGATACCATTAAAAATTTAACACAAAAAATGGATTCAACATCAATCATTATACGATGTAAAAATCCACCTAACGTTGCAGACATGATTAGTTTTAAAGGCGTTTTGGACTGTACTAAAATTGACGATCATAGTTTTCTAATACATCATGAGCCTAATAGTGACGTTGCTGAAACCATTATTGAACGTTCTGTGAATGAGGGTTGGCGACTATACGAATTAAAGTCTGAACAAAAATCATTAGAACAGGTATTTATAGATATCACTACCAGTGAACAACCCGGTAAAGGATCAACTGCCAAAAATAATAATTCTGATCCCAAACAGAATTCTACCGAGGCCGCTAAATGATTTGGTCCATCGCAACTCGAGAATTACGCAGTTTATTTTTAACACCGCTAGCGTGGGCTATATTAGCTATTACACAGTTTATATTATGTTTATTCTTTCTAAAAAGTGTTGAAGTTTATTTAACTATCCAACCCAAACTTGAAGCGAACAACAGTGATCCGGGCATTACTGCATTTATCGCAGAGTCCTTATATGGTTCGGCTGCATTTATTTTGATGATGATCGTTCCACTACTCACTATGCGGTTAATTAGTAGTGAAAGACAAAACAAAACCTTAACATTATTATTCTCGGCACCATTATCAATGACTGAAATTATTCTCGGAAAATATTTTGGTGTGATTTTATTCTTGCTAATTATGATAGCGATGATATCTATTATGCCACTCACTGTTTTAATTGGTGGTAGCCTGGACTTTGGTCTGTTATTTAGCAATTTAATGGGGTTATTTTTAATTTTATCGACCTTTGCTGCAATTGGTTTATACATATCAACTATTACAAACAACCCTATATTATCCGCTGTAATTAGTTTTACAAGTTTACTTTTATTAAATTTAATTGATTTACTTGCGACTGTGGATAATCCATCGGGACTATTTGCTTATATATCATTACGAAGTCACCTGAATAATTTGTTTACCGGTTTTTTCAAAAGTAGCGATGTTATTTATTACTTATTACTTATCGTGACATTTATCATTTTAAGTATTCGCAGACTAGATAATGATCGATTACAACAATAATAAAACGACAATGAAATTAAAAACTATTTTTTCTCATGGATGTAACTAAAAAATCTCGTTTACATTTACGTATTCAAAACCTGATATTTTATATTAGTTTTTTTGCTGTTATTAGTTTACTGGCGTATTTAAGTAATAAATACAATATAAACTATGATTTTACTGCTACTAGTCGTCATACACTATCTGAAGCCAGTATAAAAGTATTACAACGAATGCCGGGGAAAATTAAAATACGCATTTTTGTTCGATCCAGCGATATACAACCCAGACGAAAAATCATCACAGAAAAACTATCACAATATACACGGTTTAAGAATGATATTGAAATCGAATACATCAACCCTGATACAAACCCTGATGTTATTAGAAAACTTGCTATTAAAGTAGATGGTGAAATGATTGTTGAATACAATAATCGCTCAGAGCATCTACAATACCTGAGCGAAGAATTATTAACAAACATGTTATTACGATTACTACGAAGTGAAAACAAACAAATACTATTTATTTCCGGGCATGGTGAACGTCGACCAGACGGACAAGCAAACTATGATCTTAAATTATTTACAACTTACCTTAATAAAACCGGTATTAATACCAATACTATCGATCTAAATAGTACTCCTGTTATACCATCAAATGCAGCAGCCATTGTAATCGCAAGCACTCAAGTAGACTATTTACCTGGCGAAGTTAAAATTATAAATAACTACATTAAGGATGGCGGTAATTTATTATGGATGCATGAACCCGGATCAATATATGGATTAGAAGCACTCGCCAGTAAATTAAACATAAGTTTTGAACCGGGCACAGTGGTTGATCCTTCGGCACAAGTTTATGGAATTTCCAGCCCGACCATATCGATTGTAACTCAATATGATTCTCACCCAATCACACGAGATTTTTCATTAATCACTGTTTTTCCACAGGCCGTTGCATTAAAATATAATCCACCTGACAGCACTTCTAACACGTTAAATTCTTCCAGTTGGCATAGTACCGTTTTTCTTAAAACAATTGACAGGAGTTGGTCAGAAACCGGTGTATTACAAGGTAACATAAATTTTTCTACAGACACAGATATTCCCGGCCCGTTAAATCTTGGAATTGCATTATCCAGACCAATACCAAATAAGGATTCTAAATCTGATAAAAAACAACGCATTGTTATTGTCGGTGACGGTGATTTCTTATCTAACACTTATATTGGCAATCAAGGTAATAAAGATCTGGGCGTTAATATATTTAACTGGATAAGTCATGATGATAATTTTATTTCAATTCCATCAAAAACTGCAGTCGATACAAAAATTACAATCAGCCAACAAATCTGGTGGATCATTGCACTTGTACTTTTAATAATTCTACCATTAGTGCTAGGTTTAACAGGATTTATTATTTGGCGTAAACGCTCGAAAAAATAAATGAATTCACGAAACACGATTAATATTATTTTATTTGTATTTGTTACTATATTAGTAGCAATAGTATTTTTCGATTCTGAAGAATCAACTCAAACTACTTTTAATTTAACGACTCTAAGTGAAACAGAAATAACCAGCATTGAAATTACCCGACAAACAGATGAAGCATTAAAATTTAAAAAAAATAATGATTTGTGGTATATGATTTCGCCATATAAAATTCGTGCAAATACATTTTATATTGAATCTCTATTGCGAATTACCCAGGCTAAAAGCCTCTCAAAGTTCACCATTTCTGATACTGATAAAAACAAGTTTAAGTTAAATCCTGCTCAAGCTTCATTAAAACTTAATGATCAATTATTTTTATTTGGGACAAATGAACAATTAAACTTAAATCGTTATATATTAACTAATAAAAAGTTATATCTAATTCTGGATCGTTATTTTTATCTATTAAACAGCACCACGACCGGATTCATTGATCATGCATTGATAGGGAAAAACGAAAAAATTACAGGATTAAAACTTGTTGACTATGACTTACAATTAATAAATGATAAGTGGAAAATAAAGCCTGATTCCGAAAATATCGGTACTGATGATATAATTCAATTAATTACTGAATGGAACAATAGTCAAGCAGTTGAAATCACTAAATTAACAGATCTTAATAATATAAAGAAAAATTTTAGCATTGAATTAACACTTAAAAATAACGCTCAAACAATTGTATTTGATATAATAGTAAGTGATGATTCCTACCTGTTTATCAGACGTGATTTAAAACTACAGTATAAATTAAATCAGGAAATGGCAAATCGCTTATTGAAAATTCCTTTGAACGATTAATTTCAGTTGACTATGCCAGAATTACCCGAAGTTGAAACAACCATATCCGGAATTAAACCACACATAACCGGAAATACAATAACTAATGTCATTATTCGTGAACATCGTTTGCGTTGGCCAATTCCTGAAAATCTTCCCGATATACTCAAAGGGCAAAAAGTGTTGTCTGTTTCACGCCGAGCGAAATATATTTTAATCAAATTTCATCATGGTACGTTACTGCTTCATTTAGGCATGTCGGGTAGCATACGCTTTATAAACAAAAATTTCGAAGTAGCAAAACATGACCACGTTGATTTTATTTTTAAAAACTCAAAATGTTTACGCTTTCATGATCCTCGTCGATTCGGAGCAATTCTGTGGACAAGTGAAAATGTAACTCAACATAAACTATTACGCAATTTGGGTCCTGAGCCACTACATAATGATTTTGATGTTAATTATTTATATGGCCGTTCTCGAAATCGAAGTTTATCGGTTAAACAATTTATCATGGACAGTAAAATTGTAGTTGGTGTAGGTAATATCTATGCTAATGAAAGTTTATACCTTGCAGGTATCCATCCTGTTCGTTCCGCCGGACGAATTTCAAAAGCACGTTATTTAAAATTGTGTAATTCCATTAAAAATGTATTAACTGATGCGATCGATCAGGGAGGTACAACACTGCGGGATTTTAGTAACACCGATGGTAAACCTGGTTATTTTAAACAAAAGTTAAATGTTTATGATCGCTCTGACTTACCTTGTAAAAAATGTAATCACCCGATTAAACGCATCACCCAGAACAATCGCTCAAGCTATTATTGTAGCCACTGCCAACACTAGTTTTTATAAATGCAACTAACGTTATTTTCCTAATATACTCACTACGAAAAATAATACCCAACCCAAGGTTTTAATTAAATCAAGCATGAATTAACAATGAGAAAAAAACTTTTTAATAAAAATATCCTGTATTATAATTTTGTTTTATTTTTAAACACAATAATTTTCCAAACAAATTAAATAACACCCACCACAAATTCTAAATTGACAAACCTTTAAAATTAGCGCTAAATATATCTTCAGTAAAAATACTAGGAATAGGATTAAGGTCATGGACGAACTTAATGATTCATTAAGCGCCAACACCAATGAAAGCCAATTCAAACTCACCGTCCAGGGCC
>JBGMQW010000132.1:0-10009 GCA_048060815.1 Thiohalomonadales bacterium
ATTTTTTGAGCCCCAGAGTACGCAAAGAAAAATTTAATTAAGTTGAATTAAGAATTATAAAGATTTCTCAGCGTACCTCCGCGGTTAATTATTTTATTTATAAAGAATTTTCTTTGCGCCTTTGCGGCTAATTTATTTTGCAACTTTAACTTCTTGTTCAGCCATTTGTTTGTGAACATCTTTCATATCAACACCTTTGGCCTGTTCTATTAATTTTTCAAATTCAGATGCCTGCATTGCTCCTGCTTCGGAATATAAAATAACTTGTTCACGAAAAATCATTAAAGTTGGAATAGATCGAATTTGAAAATGTCCGCCTAACTCTTGTTGATCTTCTGTATTTACTTTGGCAAACACGATGTCTGTATATTTCTCAGATGTTTCTGTGTAAACAGGAGCAAAGCCCTGACAAGGTCCACACCAGGGAGCCCAAAAATCAATAATAACAAAATCGTTCTTTGTTATTACTTCTTCAAAATTATCACCGGTTAAATCGATTGTTGCCATTTCTACATCCTTTAATTTCTTTTAATTCATCGCCACATGTTACTATAAAAATCAAACCTATAATGGTTTGATTTCACCCGTTTCGCGAAAATATAAATAATCAGTCAGAATTTTAGCATGGTCAAATGCTAAATCTGATGGTAAGTTATCTAATTTTACAATTTTTACATTTTCAGCATCGTCTGCTGCAAATGGATCACCACTGGCTTCAGCTATATACACTGCACTTACTGTGTGACCACGTGAATCACGCGATGGGTCTGAATAACAACCCAGTAAAGATTTTACTTTAACATTTAATGAAATCTCCTCTGTTGCTTCTCTGCCAGCCGCATCTTCTAAAGTTTCACCGATATCCACAAAACCTCCTGGTAAAGCCCATCCATAAGGAGGGTATTTACGTTCAATAAGAATTATTGGTCGATCAGGCTTATCGATGAGTTCAATTATAATATCAACTGTTAATGATGGTGTTGATGGAATTGCCATAATGTTATTTAAATCTTCCGGTTAATTTTTGAATTTCACGACGATCTTGCTTGCTTGGTCGTCCATCTGATGATTTATATCCTGCATTAAAATACCGCTTATCTTTGATGGCATTTTCACGTGCTAATTTACTCTGTTCAGTCTCTTCATATAAAGTACAAGCAATAGTAGCTGAAACCCGGGTCGGTAAAATGCCCTTGACAATAATTTTATATTCCAGATTATTTTTTTTCACTAAAATAATATCCTCGATTACTACTATTTTAGATGATTTTATACGATTAGTATTTAAACGGACATGTCCAGCATTAATCGCCTGTGCAGCGAGTGATCGGGTTTTATAGAAACGTGTCACCCACAGCCATTTATCAATTCTAAGATCATCAAACTTTTCAGTTTTTTTCACAAATTTACCCGTTTATTGTAACTATTCTTATAGCAAAAATAGCCTCCAAATTTTGTTTTATAATTACCTCAATACGTTTATTATAACGCTATTACTACGAAGATGCTTTTTAACAGCAATCCTGCTTAATCCAGTGTCAAAATAATCTGCAGAATGATAAATAAAGAAAACATTCCTCAGCCAATTATCTCCAAAACAGCTTTAATTGAGTTATTTAATTCAATAATCCCTGTTAGTGATATTTTATCAGATCCTGAAGATTTAAGACCTTACGAATGCGATGGTCTATCTGCTTATCGGGCATTACCCATGTTGGTGGTTCTGCCTGATAATCTAAATCAAATCCAGGCTATTGTCCAAATTTGTCAGCAATATAGTGTCCCGATCATTGCCCGTGGAGCAGGGACAGGTTTATCTGGAGGTACACTCCCGTTTGATACAGCGGTTATACTAAATTTAGCAAAACTAAATCGTATAATCGATATTGACTTTGCATCTGCAACAGCACGAGTTGAACCGGGAGTCAGAAATCTTGCAATTTCTGAGGCCGTTTCAGAATATGGATTATATTATGCCCCCGATCCGTCATCCCAGGTTGCATGCACGATTGGTGGTAATGTCGCTGAAAACTCTGGTGGTATCCATTGTTTAAAATACGGATTGACAGTACACAATATTCTTGAATTAAAAATAATATTATATGATGGTACTTTAATTACTCTTGGCAGTGAAGCTTATGATAGTCCTGGATATGATCTACTGGCACTTTTAACTGGTTCAGAGGGTCTGTTAGGTATCATTGTTGAAATCACTGTAAAGTTATTACCCAAACCTGAATTCAGTTGTGTTTTGTTAGCCGCTTTTGATAACCTTCACGATTCGGCTAAAACAGTAAGTGATATTATATCCTCGGGTATTATTCCTGCAGGTTTAGAAATGATGGACAATTTAGCCATCACTGCTGTTGAAGATTATATTCACGCGGGTTACCCAACCGATGCAAAAGCTATTTTATTGTGTGAACTCGATGGTAATCAGGATGAAGTTCTAAAACTCACTGAATCGGTAAAAAATATTTTAAATAAAAATAATGCTTATCAAATAATAGTTTCTGAAACAGAGCAACAGCGATTAAAATTGTGGCAAGGACGTAAATCTGCTTTTCCTGCAGTTGGTCGTTTGTCACCTGACTACTATTGTATGGATGGTACAATACCACGAAAAAAACTTTCTGAAGTTTTGGGAAAAATTCAATCCTTATCTGAAAAGTATAATTTAAGAGTAGCAAATGTCTTTCATGCCGGAGATGGTAACTTACATCCTCTTATTTTATATGATGCCAACGTACCCGGTGAACTGAAAAAAACAGAGCAATTTGGAGCAGAAATTCTGAAATTATGCATTAAAGTCGGCGGAACCATTACCGGTGAACACGGTGTTGGTATTGAAAAAATAAATCAAATGTGTGATCAATTTGATACTGCTGAATTAAATCAGTTTCATGCAATAAAAAAAGCATTTGACCCGGATAACATCTTAAACCCCGGAAAAGCCATACCCACGTTACATCGATGTGCTGAATTAGGTGCGATGCATGTACACAAGGGTCAAATTAAATTCCCGAAACTTGATCGGTTTTAATTTAACTATGATGTCGATTAAAGATAATGATAATAGCCAATTTTTAATTTCTAAAATCAAACAAGCTTATTCTTCTAAAACACCATTACAAATTATTACCGGGAATTCTAAAGAGTTTTATGGGCGACCAATTAATTTTGAAAAACTGGATATAAGTTCTCATACCGGGATTATAAATTATGAACCATCAGAACTTGTAATGACGGTTCGAGCTGGAACCAGTTTATCTGAAATCAATTCAGCTCTGGAAAAAAATCATCAAATGTTAGCTTTTGAACCTCCAGACTTTAAGTCAAAATCAACTATCGGCGGTACAATTGCTTGTGGTTTATCAGGCTCGAGTAGGCCTTTCTTTGGTTCAGCGCGTGACTTTGTGTTAGGCACCACGGTTATCAATGGCAAGGGTGAAGTTTTACGATTTGGTGGAGAGGTTATTAAAAATGTTGCAGGATATGATGCGTCCAGATTGATGACTGGAGCACTTGGTACATTAGGTGTTTTACTTGATGTATCAATAAAAGTATTACCACGACCTGAATCAGAAATAACTCTTATACAGACTTTATCAATTGATGCAGCGCTGGAATTAATGACTTTTTTAAAAAGACAAGCATTGCCAATTTCAGGTTTAGTTTACTATTTAAATTATTTGTTTATACGATTATCGGGTTCAACAAATGCTATAAATAAAGCACGAACAAAAATTGCTGGTGAAATTCTGGATCATTCAAAAATAAATTTTTCATGGGAACAATTAGATAACCATACTTTATCTTTTTTTGATTCAACGCAAGCATTATGGCGTATATCAATAAAACCGAATACTCCGGTATTAAATATTGAAGGTAAGTGTATTTATAGTTGGGCAGGTGCAGAACGCTGGATTATAAGTAACAACAATAATAACGATATATTTGAACGGGTTGCACAGATGAATGGCCATGCTAGTCTTTATCATTTTGGTGATCGAACTAACGAAGTATTTCAGCCATTATCCGCTGCATTACTAAAGATACACATGAAATTGAAAAAATCGTTTGACCCGGAAAATATTCTAAATCCGGGAAAACTTTACTCAGAAATTTAAAATAACTACTACAATATATTATGCAAACAAAAATTTCTGAATACTTTAAAAATATTCCTGAATATAAACTTGCAGATAGAATCCTGCGGAGTTGTGTCCATTGCGGTTTTTGTACAGCAACCTGCCCTACCTATCAATTACTCGGAAATGAGCTTGATAGCCCAAGAGGACGAATATACCTGATTAAACAGGTTTTGGAAGGTGACATAATAACTCAAAAAACCCAACTTCATCTCGATCGCTGCCTTACCTGCCGCGCTTGTGAAACTATATGTCCTTCTAGTGTTGAGTATGGCCATTTATTGGATATTGGTAGAAAATATGTTGATACAAAAATTAAACGTCCATTGTTAGATAGAGTAAAACGAAAAATATTAATTTCTATTTTACCCTACCCAAAACGATTTTCCTTATTATTTAATCTCACATGTTATTTTAATTTTTTATTACCAGCTCAACTTAAATTAACTCGACCGACTAAATTCAAAAATTATAAATTCCCGAACAAGCATTCACGTAAGATGATTCTTTTATCCGGTTGTGTACAACCGACATTGGCTCCACAAATTAATACTGCGACTAAACAATTATTCAACAAACTCGATATTGACCTCATTGAAATTCCTCATGTCAATTGTTGCGGTGCTGTTACCCATCATTTATCGGAAGAAAAAAAAACAATAACGACAATCAAAACGAATATAGATAAATGGTGGCCATTTATTCAATCCGGTATTGAAGCGATAGTGATTAATGCCAGCGGCTGTAGTGTTATGGTGAAAGACTATGGTTTTATTATGCAAGCAGATCATGTGTATTCTGAAAAAGCAAGAATAGTCTCATCTCTGTGCAAGGATATTAGTGAAATATTACAGGAAACTGATTTAACTCCATTTAAAAATAACAATAATACCCGAATTGCATTCCACTCTCCGTGTACATTACAACACGGTATGAAATTAAATGGTCTGGTTGAAAATATTTTGAAAACCGCCGGGTATCAATTAACGACTATAAAGGATAAGCATTTATGCTGTGGCTCAGCAGGAACCTATTCGATATTGCAAAGTACTATCTCAAACCAACTTGCTGTAAATAAAATTAATAATATTGAAGCAGATTTTCCAGAACTGATTGTCACAGCAAACATAGGTTGCTTACATCATCTGCAGAACAAATCAACACTACAAGTAAAACATTGGGTAGAATTGTTTTATCTAAATTAATTAACCTGAGGTTTGCATACAGCTTTAATAGTTTAAATCCGGCCGAGGAAAAGATTTAAATACTTTTCCCCCTTTAACTTTCTCTTATGCACATCGAGAGAAAGTATAAATAATGGTTTTGATTTTCCTTGGCGTTCTTGACGGTAAAATCTTTTGACTTTTGCAATAAAATTCAACGTAATACTGAATAATCTTAATCAACTCCTAGTTTTTTCTAGTGAACGGCCAGTATACTTCATCATCCGAGCCGGAACTCCAATTGCCGTAGCACCTGGAGGTACATCAGTTATTACTAGTGAATTAGAGGCAACTCGAGCACCATCCCCCACTGTGACCGGCCCGAGGATTTTTGCTCCTGCACCAATATAGACATCATTACCGATTATTGGAGCACCATATCGTTCCATATTAGTTCCTAGTGTTACATCTTGTTGAATACCACACCTATCGCCTATTACAGACAAAGGATGAATATGTATGTTCCCGGTATGAATCAAGTGAAAATCACTTCCTATTTTCACCTCACGATGTAAACGAATCCCACTTGTAATCAAAATAAAAAACGCATTTAATCCGTAAATTTTTGAAGTTAGCCAACGAAGAGGTGAAAACTTAAGGTTCATTGACCACACACCAAAATGATAATTCAAAACAGCCCATAAAGCAGGATTTAAAATGGTACTGTCATGTAGTTTGTAATAAGATCTGATTTTTTTAAACATATTATATTCTCATAGCTTTTGTTAACCTTAATGAGACAGCAAAAATATTTACAATTTTTTTTGCTGTAACACGTTGGCCTAGTTCATTAATATGGCTCACATAATATGTATAGTCAATTATAAAACTAAAATACATTAACCAGATTGATATATTTCATCTACAGATTCAATTAATATGGGTTTGCTATGTTGATAGCTTGTCGTTCTCCTTTTTGATATAATGTCTTTATACACAAATTGTGCTTGTTCTACACTAACGTCCAATAACTCCGCTAACTCAGATGCTGGAACATTGTTATTTAAACTCCACAAAGCAAGATCCATTTTGTGGTATGGTAAAGAAAAATAGAATTCATCCTGACCCTGAGGCATACTGTAAGTATCAGTTGTTGGTGCTGCAGTACAAATTCCTTCCGGTAACTTAAAATATTTTGCTAAAGCATATACTTGTGTTTTAAACAAATGTGCAATAGGTTTAATGTCCGCAGAACCATCACCATTTTTAACAAAAAAACCCTGATCATATTCAACACGATTTGGAGTTCCCACAACAGCATAATTAAGCCTGTCTGCATGAAAATATTCTACTGTTTTTCTGATACGTTGTTTATAGTTTGTCGCAGCAACAATTTGAAGATATTCTTTAATCCCCAATCGTTCCTGTTTTATTTCTCCATCGGGTGTTTGAACGACAACCATAAAATGGTTTATTTTACCTTCCTGACCACCAGATATTGTAATTTTGCTCTTCCATTTATTATTATAATCAGGAAAAATTAACTTAATTGCTTTATCACGCCATTCATAACATCCTATTGCTTCTAAAGTAGGAGCAATGTCCTGGATAAGAAAATTAATACCTAATTGTTCGACTAATTTTTTACCTAGTGTAACACTAGCTGATGATGAATCGGTTTCAGGCAACAATAAACCAAAAACTTTATTTTTACCTAATGCTTCAACACATAGTGCCGCACAAACTGCACTGTCAACTCCTCCAGAGACGGCAATAACCAAACCTCTTCGTTTTAACTTGCGGCTTAAATTTTCACGGATACTACTTGTAATTTTTTCAATCTCGTCCTGTTCATTAATGAACAATACATCACTGGATAAAGTTTTTTTCATTGTTTCGACTCGTGGTTTTATATAAATAAAGTTTAACTACTGTTTGAATGTGTCGTATATTTTATTGTCCTTACACACTGGCAATAACTACTCTAATATCACCATCATTATTTTTCACAGGTAATACATCCTTATACAGCTTCATTTTTATTATACGTTGTATTATAAATTCACCTTGACCCAAACCAACTTCAAATATCAAACAACCACCTGCTCGTAAATATTTTGGTGCTTCTCTGATTAACCTTTGTAGTATTTTTAAACCAAAT
The DNA here is from genome assembly GCA_048060815.1 of Thiohalomonadales bacterium. Lineage (GTDB taxonomy): Bacteria > Pseudomonadota > Gammaproteobacteria > UBA6429 > Thiohalophilaceae > CAYQUC01. The sequence goes on from JBGMQW010000132.1 coordinate 7,476, forward strand.
GGTCCTCCATCAAAAGCCAAACCAGGTTCATGTAACGATATTTCTTCATCCATTATTGCCACTTTTCGGCTTGATATATAAGGTGGGTTACAACTGAGTAAATCTACCTTGTTATAAAATTTCGATGATTCGTAAGCTGCCAATAAATCACTTTCTGTTAATTTAACTTGTGATTCAAGATGATGATATTCGGTGTTTTTCCTGGCAATAGAAACAGCATCAGGACTTAAATCAGCCGCATATACTTTTGCTTTTGGTTCATTAATTGCGTAACTAATTGCCAAATTTCCTACCCCGGTACACACATCAATTACATTTAGAGATTTCCGTTCATTAGAAATTTTATTTAAATACTGAATTGAGGTATTCCCTAATAATTCGGTTTCAATTCTTGGAACCAGAGCTTCTGACCCAGTTAGAAGTTCTATTCCCATAAATTGTTGTCTCCCGGTTAAATATGCTAAGGGTTCACCCTCAAATCGCCGTTCTATTAACTTTAATAATCCTTCTGTTTGTTCTTTATTAAGATCAGGTAGATGTTCATGTTCCGAAGCCTGAGCAGAACTCGGTTTTCCTGAAGCAGTAAGCCATAGTGCTTTTAATGTTGACGATGCTGTTTCTTCTGGTTTGTCTTTTAAAACTATAAGTTTAAGATTTAAACGTTCTAATAGGTTATTATATAATTCATCATTTTTCATATTCTCACCATATTTTGTAATAATTTTTTATCTATTTTACCATTTGATGTTTTGGGTAAAATATCTATAAAGATAATTTCATTTGGAACCATAAAGTTTTCTAAATGCGAAAAACAATATTTCTTAATCATTTTGTCGTTCAAATCTGAGCCTGCTTCCAGAACAATAAATGCTTTAATAGCTTGTCCTAAAATATCATCTAGCACTCCAATAATTCCTACTTCCTTTATACCGGTAATCCCATGTAGAAAGTTTTCAATTTCAACAGGACTCACTTTTTCACCGCGCGTTTTAATGATGTCATCGCTGCGTCCAATAAAATATAACAATCCCTCTTTATCCATTTTAAATATATCGTGAGTGCAAAGTACTCGTTCACCTGGTAATTCACCCGGTATAAGCATTTTTTTACTTCGTTCCGGGTCTTTCCAATAACCAGCCATTATATGTGGACCTCGCACATGTAGTATCCCAGGTTCTCCTTCAGGTACAGGTTTACCTCCGGCTGACAATAAAAAAATCTCGGTACCGGGAATAGCACATCCGACTGATTTCGGATATAGATCTATCAACTCGGGTTCAAGATAACTAATCCGTTTGCACTCTGTTAATCCGTACATTTTATAGATTAGTGCATTAGGAAATATCTCATGTAAATATGGTATAAAATTAGCTGGTAGTGCAGCCGCAGTATTCGTAATTCTACTAATTAACGGGAATTTCAATTTTTTCTTTTTATGTGAAGATATCATCATTGCAAAAATTGTTGGTACAGCAGGAAATACTGTAACTGTCAATTCATTCATGCGTTGATAAATTTTTGCGGGGAATGTAAAAGAACGTTCAATAACTAAGGTTGCACCTATTTTTATGGCCATAAGCAACTGATACAAGCCATAATCAAAAGCAATAGGCAAAACTAATAAGATACGATCATTAACAGATAACCGTTGATATTCAATCAAGCTCAAAGCTACAAACACCATAGACTGATGTGTTTGCATTACGCCTTTAGGAAATCCAGTGCTGCCCGATGTGTATATTAATGCTGCCAGATCATTTGGTATAATCTTGACAAGTGAGTCAATTAATTCACTATTTTCGACAACCTCATCAAAACTTTCTATTGAAATATTTTTTAATTCAACATTTTCTAATTTTTTTCCTGATGTAATTACATTTTTTACAAGAGGAGTTTTTTTTAGTGCTTGTCGATATATTTTTTCTAAATGCGAATCCGTTAACAATATTTTTGATTCACTATTGTTTAAAATAAACTCCAGTTTTTCTGCTTTTGTTTGAGGATTAATTATAAAAAAAACACCTCCAGAAAATAAAATTGCATAAATAGAAACAACACAAGGCCATGTATTGTCCATATAAATAGCTACTCGATCACCACGTTTAACACCTCTTTCACACAATACTTTAGCCAAACAGGATGACGCATTAAATAATTCAGCATATGTGTAAGATTTACCCTCTACGATAACTGCTTCCTTCTCGGGAAAACGTTCTGTAGACGCAATTAGGCAATCACGTAACAATCTTTGAGGACGATTTTGTTTAATTAAACTGCCAATTTTCATATAATTAACTTGTTGATTTCATGCCAATATATTTTACAATATTAAAAACAGAGTCTAGATTTTCAGGGAGCATTTCATCATCTTCTACATTTATTCCAAACTCTTCATCTAGGAAAAAAATAATTTCAAGAACTCCAGTTGAATCAATAATTCCCTTATCTAAAAATGAATCATCATTATTTAACTCGGACTGATCAACAGTAAAAAGGTAATTTTCCAAAATATAACCGCGAATTTTCTCTTCAAT
>JBGMQW010000133.1:0-10002 GCA_048060815.1 Thiohalomonadales bacterium
CTCATTCGTTTGTTTAGATTCGTTAATTAACTCAATAGTAAAAATTTCCATTATTTGAAACTTTTATTTAGATATAAAAATATAAATATAAATATATCGATATACTACAAAAATAAATTAACCTATTTATTAATTTTTATTTTCAGTAATACTGATAACACAATTTCGTCCTTTATCTTTAGCAGTATATAAACCTAAATCTGCTCTTTTAAAAATTGAATCAATACTGTCGTTCAAAATACAACTCGAAATACCAAAACTACAAGTAATTTTTTTAACAACTGGAAATTGAAATTTTTCAATAATATCTCGTAATTTTTCGGCTATTTTCTCGCTGTTAGATAATTTGGTATTAGCACAAATGATAATAAATTCTTCCCCGCCCCAACGACCGACTATTTCAGATTCACGGACATTAGTTTTTAATATATTTGCCAGGGTGACTAATACTAAATCACCAATATCATGCCCAAAACTATCATTAACCGATTTGAAATGATCAATATCAAGTAATATAATTGAAAATATGCTATTTCCATTTTCTGAAAAAGTTAAAAGTTCTTGTTGTAATATATTCTCAAGGTAAGCCCGATTCTTTAAATTTGTTAAATGGTCGGTAGAAGCTATCACTTCTAACTCGCTATTTAGTATTTGCAGTTCTTTTGTCCTATCAGAAACTCTGGACTCCAGTAAAATTTTTTCATTTTCTATCATTTTCATATGATAATTTATATCTTTAGTTAAAATGTTGAACTGCTTTGCCAGTTCTGATACCTCATCACGTCCCTTTATTTTAATTTCAACATATTCATTATCTTTTTGGAACAATTGCATCGCTAAACTTAACCGAATTAACTTGCGTGTTAATAGATAGCCGAACAAAATACTGGCAAATGCGATAATTAGAGTTCCTGATACTGCGATAGAGATACCAAAATTTCTTGCTTTAATAATCCTAATTTCAAGTAATTGTGAAGAAAATACAATATTAATTTTTCCGAAATTTTTAACGATTTCGGTCTTAAATTTCAGATTTTGTTGTGGAGTCCAAACTGGCTGAATAGTGCCAACAAGAGAAAAATCTGTATGAGCTAGAATAATTCCTTCCATATTAGTAATCGATATGGAACTAACTTCATCATTTTTATTAATAAGTTCAATTTGTAATTGTAAATCATCATATTCTTCTGAAAACAATCCATCTGTAGCAATATTTTTTACCAATTGCATAATTACATTTTGTCGTAATTCCATATCTTTTAATGAATTACTTTCAATAAATGTTAAAGTTTTCCCTAACAAAAATGCTAAAATAATAACTTCAAGTATAAAAACTATAATTACAATTTGGTACTTTAGTGAAAAAATATTAAATTTCATTTATTCCTTAAAATGTCATAATCATTATCATTAGCTTTTTCAAATCTAACCATCCTGCTTGTCTTAAGAATCCTCCTACCTTCAGGTGAGTTGGGCCAATTTAAAATTGTCTTTAGTAATATTTCTCTATCAGTTTTAGGAACACGTTTGTGCACAATGTATAAAACATGTGGGATTTTTTCACTGGTATTAACGACACGAAAACGATTCTTCATTTTTTCATCTTCATAATGTAACAGTGCCCTGTATGAAGTACCACAGGCATCACTCGTACCAATTAATACACTCTGCATGCATGAAAAGTGATTGGATTTATATTTTCTTATAAAATCTTTTTGAGGGTTAAATCCATTTTTAATCATTGTTCGATCTGTCAGCCGGGTTACTGCAGCAGATTTTGCCGGATTTGCAATTGTACGATTTTTTAAATCTTTAATTGATTTAAAAGAACTCTCTTTTTTTACAAGTAATATTGAAAATAATTTATCGGATCGTTTTGCTAGCGGCAAATAGTTATATTTGTCGTGTGCATCTGGATAATCAAATGGTTGTATTAGCACAATATCAAATTCTTCTGCTCGTAGTGTTGCTTCAAAACTTTCAAAACTGGATTTTGTTTTTATTCGGATTTTATTTTTAAGATTTACTGAAAAATTAATTGCGACTTGATCATATAATTCAAGTAGTTTGTGTTTTGGTAAGTGTGGAAATACACCAAATATATATGTTCTTTTATTTTCAACTGCAAATGCAGGTATACATATAATCAAGACAAAGACTGATAAAATATATTTCATTTAAATTTCACAATTATTTTAATGGTTAAAATTCTTAATAAAACTTAACAAATATTATAGCTATAATATTAGCTTACAAAAATTATTGTTTTATTAGACTTATAAATTATATAAGTAGGTAACGGATAATGGACTAATATCTGTAGTTATTTAGTCTAATAAAAGGAATTTTAAGCCACGAAATAAAGATTTACTAGGTATATTCTTAAGTTAAAACGGTGATAGATACGTATTGGTAAATAAAAAAACTAGCCTCTCGAGAATAATTGTTTACAGTTCCGTTGCCTCTGAACCCGCAGTTGCTTTAATTGAACACAAACACATTGAATTGAAATTGCCGAACCCACCATATTTTAAATGGTATTTCAAAATACTCTCACAAAAATAACCAGTTATCGGTTTCTATTCCTAATTGAACTAATAAAGGCATGATCCTGAACGGATCAGTTAAGTCGTTTCTTACGTCTGTATGCATTACCAATAGTGATGATTTATTATTTACTTTACGGTTCGTTGGTTGCGTGAAGGGTTTTGTTTTGAGCCTATATTGGGGTAGCCTATTAGGTTATAAAAAATTATCATCACTCATAGTTTCTGTTTCGATATGCCAGATTATTTTGGAGTTATCTGATGAAGAAGGTCGTAATTCAACATCTGTTTTTGCGGTTAAAAATGGACCTTCTTGATCACCTTCCATCATATAAAAAATATCACCTTTTCTTAAGCTGGTAAATTTACAATCTTCCCAATCATCACGATCCTGGTGAACTTTTCTTTTATAAGTAAATTTCATACTAGATTTCCTCACTTATTAAATTTTTTAATTAATATTTCCCAAATACCTGACTAAGAAACATGAATTAGTTTTTATTTTAATTACTATGTTAATAAGACGGACAAAGAATTCAAGTTGAACAAAATATTTTCAAATTTTAAATGGTGTGATGGTTCAAAAAATAATAAAATTCGACTCTCAAAGTTAAAATCATCCTTGTACTCAAATCAGTAAAAATAAACATAATTATAGTTATGAGGGGTCAACTTATTTCTGATTCATTACTGGTTTATTTCAAATTTGTTTCTGGTTTATTGTTGACATTGTGATTGATTGTTAATTATTTCCATGTCGTGGTAAAATTTACCACGACAACTCATCCTTTTCAGGAATTTTTAAAATTAAATATGGAGATAATAAAATGAAGAAAACCTTATTGATACTTATCAGCGGAATCGCGATTTCAGTTAATGTTGTATGGGCAGCAGGAGCTCCTAATGGTACACCGAATGGTACACGTATTGTTACTGCTGCGGGTGCGCATCCAACCGCTGTTCAAACTGGTGCCAGCGCTGTTGCCGCACATCCAGCCGCTCAAGCTAAAATGGATGCAGCTATGGCCGCTAATCCTGCAGCGAATTCTATAATGCTTGATGTCCAGAAAGCCGGTGGATATACACCAGCACCAGTCCCTAAAGATTAGAAATTTAATACAGTGTGGTGTTTTTATAAAACCACACTGATTTTTCAAGAACGATTAGCCACCTTAACGATTAGAAGAAGCAAACTCCCAATAATTTACTGCTTAACGAGAACGATATTTCAATTATTGAGATATCGGTGTTCTTTACACTTCTAAATCTGATTAATTAATGACCAATAATATTGTTTTTACTTGTTTCTCCTCATAAATACTTAACAATCGTATTTATTTGTGGGAAAATTACTTTCAGAAACAATCGGGTAATACTTTAACGCATTTTGACACTATCATTCACACAGCTTTTATTTATTTGGGTGAGTGATAGATTCAGTTGTAATAAAACGATCCTGGTTCGTAATAATATGAAATCAGGTTTAACTCTTAATATGGGAATAAAACGAGATGATAATACTAAATAAATTAAAATATTTGTTATCAGTAATAATGGTTATCGGGCTTATTAGTGCATTAGGTGCTTGTTCATCGGGTGGATCAGACACTCCAGTAATTGATAAAACCTTAACGACAAACGATAGCGCTAATTTCAGTACGGCTGAAGCTGCTGCGTCTGCAACACTTGATTCTATCCAGGTATCGGAAACTATTTTTGGGAGTACCCAATGGATAACCGGCAATTCTGGTATGGGTGGCTTTGGTTTTTCGGGACTACCCCGTTGTAACATATCCAACCCTGGTACGATAGCGGCAACCCACGAGGTTGGAAGTCATACAATTGTTATTACTGATTATTGTATTGAGTTACGAAATCAGGATCAGATTAAAATAAACGGTACCCTTGCAATAAACATGACAGATACCATTCCTCCAACAAGAACTATCGTCACGAGTAATTTTACTGTTGCAACTAAAAATGAAACCTACACCATTAATATTGATATTCTTATCGGTCCTGATGGAATTCAGTATAACCAATTTAGTTATACGGATTCTAAAGGTGTCGAACACGAAATTCCTGGCAGAGGTAATTTCAAACCGGGTAAAGGTGGAAACCACAAGTTCCCTTGGGCAGGAAAAGGAAATTATGAAGTTTTAACACCGTTAGAATATAACTGCTCAAATAAAAAATACCGTCCAAGTGCCGGTAAAATAAAAATCACCGGTAAAGATAAGAGCACAGCGATTATTACGTTTATTGACTGCAGTAACTATTCAATCGAAATAGCAGGAGTTGTGAAAGAATACCAATGGCCAACTAAACCCGGCTGGAATAATCCTGGTAATAATCCTGGAGGTAAAAAACCTGTTACCGGAAAATCAATAAATGCGAATAACGTCAACAATATCCTGATGGATGCATTAGGTAGTGTGCAGGGGAATGTAGGCCAATCATTCGCTTATGAAATGTTAATGCCGAGCATATTTGGTCCAGTTCCTGGCAATGGTAACGGCGGTGGAAAATTTATCAACCCCGTTAATTGTGGTGGCACAAAAGTTGTTACTAAAGATACAACAAACACTAATATCGTGTTCAATGGATATTGTGTTGAAATTAAAAACCAGGGGCAAGCTGTTGTTAATGGCAGCATGGCAATCAATTTTAATGCAGATACAAATGTACGTACTATAAAAAGTACCGATCTTAGTATCAATATTAAGAGTGGTACCTATCTTATTAATGTTGATATTGTTATTGATCCGTCAGCCAATCCAGTTTTTCAGGTTAACCAACTTAATTATATTGATCCCGACGGTGTAACACATGATATAACCAGGTTTAAATCTAATGGTATGGGAGGTGGTTTTGGCATACCTGCATCAGGTAGTGGTAGTTTGGGTTACAATGACATTGGCGCGGTTACAGTTACTATCGTAACACCGCTTGAATTTACCTGTGGTAATTTTAAACCAGGTGTCGGTGAAATACTCATCGAATCCAAAGATGGTAGTAGTGCAACAATTGTATTTAATGATTGCAGCACTTATACCATAACACGCGATGGTGTAAGTACAGACTACACATGGCCTAACAAAGCAATAAAGTAGTAGGGTATTCGTTTAACATTTTTCAAAAATATTTTTTCTCATCTTAATGAGAGGGTTTAACCCTCTCATTAGCATCATTGTCTATATCGGAATCAAATAATTAGTTTCAATCCAGCAGTATTTGCTACGGTGTAGTGATCCGCTAATGTCTCGGGCCATGGGCTATTATATGTAGGTTTGCTAATCCTGTAGTCTCCTAATATAAAGTTTAAATTGAAATAAAACTAACGATATTTATCCTGATACCGATAAATACAGTAACCCGTAGTTATTTATCATTTACTTTTTTGCAATCGGTCTCAAGATGAAAAAGAATTTACCAATTACAGACACAGAAAATGTGGTTAAAGATCAAACAATGGTCACGACCACAAATGCGAAAGGCATTATTACCTATTGTAATCAAGAGTTTATCGATATTAGTGGGTTTAGTTCAGAGGAACTGTTAAATAAAAACCATAATGTTGTCCGTCATCCAGACATGCCTCCTGAAGCATTTGATGATTTGTGGAATACCCTGAAACGCAATGAGCCCTGGATGGGTATGGTCAAAAATCGTTGTAAAAACGGTGATTATTATTGGGTAGAAGCTTTTGTTGAACCTGTAACAGAGAATGCAAAGACTATTGGTTATGTTTCCACGCGTGTAAAACCTGAAACGGAACCCAAACAACGCGCAGAAAAGCTTTATAAGCAGATATTGGCGGGTAAAAATATATTCTCGGGTAAATTTAAACCGCAACTGCCAGCTAAAATAACCAGTATTTTTTCTGTAATTCAGTTTGGATTATTATCTGGCCTGGTATACTTCGAGCAAATGCGTTTGAATATTGCTTTAGGCAGTTTTGTTGCAGGTATAATATTCTTGTATTTAATTACGCGCTTCATGCTACGAACTTTAAAACGTGCTGCACAAGAATCCCGAGCAGTTGTTGATAACAATCTCATGCAACAAATCTTTGTTGGCAATACCGATGATGTTAGTCAGTTACAATTGGCAATACGTTTACTTCAATCCAGGATAAGGACGATTGTTAGAAGGTTGGAACAGTCTTCCTCACAATTATCTCAACAAGCATTAGATTCAAAAACTGTGATTGAAAAAACCAGTGCAGCAGTGTCGCAACAACAAATGGAAACAGAACAGATTGCAACGGCAATTAATGAAATGGCTTCAACGGTTACTGAGGTTGTAAATAATACAGAAAAAGCTGCCGAGGCGTCTGAGATGGCATCAAAAAGTGCCAGATCTGGAGCGGTAACAGTCTCTGCTGCAATAGGGATAATTGATTCACTTGCAAATGATATTGAGACTACAGAAACAGTAATTCAGCAATTGTCTGACGATAGTGAAAATATTGGCAGTGTATTGGCAGTAATTAAAAGCATTGCAGAACAAACCAATTTACTGGCATTAAATGCAGCTATAGAAGCAGCACGAGCTGGTGAACAGGGTAGAGGGTTCGCAGTTGTGGCAGATGAGGTTCGTACACTGGCCAACCGTAGTCAGAGCTCAGCGGGTGAAATTAATTTAATCATTGAAAAACTCCAGGCTGGTGCATCGAATGCGGTGCGACATATGAAGCATGTTCGATCGCGTGCGCAGGAAGGTGTGGATCAAGTAGAACTATCTGCAGAAGCATTGGCTCAAATGTCTGGTGAAGTGGATACAATTAATTTAATGAACACCCAGATTGCGAGTGCCGCTGAGGAACAAAGAGCCGTGACTGAAGAAATTAATCGCAACATACACAATATTTCGGAATCTGCAATTGAATCAACTGCAGGCAGTGACTTCGCTCGTTGTTCGAATGAAAAATTAATATCACTAGTACATGATTTGGATCTTCTGGTTAATCAATTCCAGCATTCGCGTTAAAATAGAAATTAACCTTCCGAAAAGAACCGATTTAATTCCGACGTCGCGGTTAATCCCGGCGTTGCTGTAACTGCATATAAATTCCTTTAACCGACCTACCTTGTGTTGACAATAGATTTAAATCTCACTTCAAAAAACTTACACAAAAACTACCAATTAGTCGACTTCAATCTCAATTGACTATTATTGGTGGTGCGGAAGTGGTAAGACGCAAATCGTGAAATATTTCTGAAATTAGTGCAACCGGCATTGAGCTATCATTTCATATACAATTACTCTTTACTTACAAAAAAACATTTTAAGGGTAAAAAAATCATTGCATTTATGAGAAAAACAGGGGTTTTATCGGTTTAGTGGGATAAGATTTAATCTAGACTTTTGCTAAAAGGATGTTTATTCTTGCTATACTCTATAACCCGGATAAATTAAAATGGAATATGATGTTAGCGTTATACTTATAAACTATAATTCAAGCTCATTTACTATATCTTGCGTAGAATCAATTATTGAAAATACGAATAATTTTGTAAATTATAATATTGTAATAGTCGATAATTCATCAGTATTAGATGACTTTAATAAACTGAATAAACTAAAAGATATTAAAAATGTAAAAGTTGTAAGAAGTAATATTAATCTCGGATTTTCATGTGGAAATATGTATGGTGTATCTTTTACTAAAGCCAGATATTATTTCTTTTTGAATAATGACTGTGTTTTGTTGAATGATTGTATAAATATTTTGTTTAAATTTAGTGAGGAAAACCAAAACACAGGTTTATGTTCACCGCAATTGTATTCTGAAGAAAATTCTCCTATTTCATCTTTTGACCACTTCCCAATATTGACTACGAAATTTTTAGGAACAGGAATTTTAAAAGTAATAAAAGGCAAAGAATACAAAGCGCGAAAAGGTATATATAATACACCTATAAAAGTAGATGTGGTAAGTGGTAGTCAAATGTTTATACGAAAAGAAGCTTTTAACAATGTGGGTGGTTTTGATCCACTTTTTTTTCTATATTGTGAAGAAGAAGATATAGCACTTAAAATGTATAATCATCAGTATGATGTTTACCTTGTGCCTGATGCAAAGAATATCCATCTTGGCGGTGCCAGCACACCAAAATCTTATGAAATTAGAAAAGAGTTTTATATCTCATTCCTGTATTTTTATCGTAAACATTATGGATTTTTAAAGGCAGGAATTCTAAAATTGTTGTTATTTCTGAAAATAATTCGTAAATCATTTAAAAATTCAGAAAATTTTAAATTATCATTTTTTGTTCTTTCTGGAGCACATATGAAAAATAGTATTAGGCACAAGCAGGTTATTGTTGAAATTGATCAACAGATAGAAAATATAGTGTAACGAAATATAGAATATTATTTATTTTGCGATTAATTATTGGTTAAAGTCTTAGGTAGATTTGTTTGTGTAACTTTTTGTAGGATAATTATTATGAGTAAGAAATTTAAGTATTTTAGTCGATTGGTACGTCTTCCATATAATCGATATATGGCTTTTAGAAAAATAAAAAAATTCCATGAAAAGCATAATCAAATTAGTGATATTGTTGATCGAGCTATGGACTTTTCGACATCGGGATTTTATAAAGTGAAATCTGTTCAAAAAAGATCAGAAATTCAGTCATTAGCGCATGTTGTAAGCAAGTTGAAGCCAAAAAATATTTTAGAAATTGGTACTTGTGATGCAGGTACGCTTTTTATATGGGCAAATATTGCCACAAATAAAGTTATAACGTGTGATTTGTTTGGTAACAAATATCGAAGTAAATTATATGAGTCGTTCCCGCCATCAGATTCAGAATGTAAAGTAAAAACGATGATAGGGGACTCACATGATTCAGATTTTAAAAATAAAGTTAAAGATGAATTAGATGGGGAACTGGTTGATTTTTTATTTATTGATGGAGATCATACTGAAAAAGGTGCTGAACAGGATTTTAATGATTATGGTGGCCTGGTAAGACCCGGAGGAATTATAGCATTTCACGATATAGTAGAAAATCAACCAACCCCAAATAACCAGATTTATTATTTATGGGAACGATTAAAGAAAAATCATGATGTAATTGAGTATGTCGATAATCATGAGCAATGTGGATATGGTATAGGTGTAATTAATGTATCTGAATAATAAAGTAAAAGTTTAAAGTGACATGTTAAGCATAACTATTTAAAATATCAATTCGTATTTGTAAAATAACCAGGGTTACAATTACCATTTGGTTTCCACTTGTGGGATGGTTTTGTCTAAAAATGAATTATCGGTATAAATTCTAATTTAGAGATGTTGTATCCGGTTCAATTTATGTTGACAACGTAAATTAAGATAAGCTGAGGATGTCGTGAAGCAAAGTTATACGAAAATCGTAAACGAATTATCAACAGAAAATTTATCGCAGAAAGTTCTGCTTATTTCGATTTTCCTGTTTCCAGT
>JBGMQW010000134.1:0-9990 GCA_048060815.1 Thiohalomonadales bacterium
CAGCAAAATCTTTTGACTTAAAACTATTAAATTACCATGAATATCGCACTTATCAGACCAGATAGTGCTACACTGTTATGTTCAATTTATATGAGTTTTTATTTCTAAATATCGCTTTTCATCTAAAAAAAGAAAATAAAATATGACTGAAAATAATTACGATTCCTCCAGTATTAAAGTTCTGAAAGGCCTGGATGCTGTCCGCAAACGCCCGGGAATGTACATCGGTGATACTGACGATGGTACCGGTTTACACCACATGGTATTTGAGGTTGTCGATAATTCAATTGATGAAGCACTTGCGGGTCACTGCACCAGTATCGACATCAAGATTCATTCTGATGGTTGTATTACTGTTCAGGATAATGGTCGTGGAATTCCAACTGAACATCATGAAGAAGGAAAGTCTGCAGCTGAAGTCATCATGACGGTGTTACATGCCGGCGGTAAATTTGATGATAATTCCTATAAAGTTTCGGGTGGTTTACACGGAGTGGGTATTTCAGTGGTTAACGCATTATCTGAAAAACTGATATTAACCATTCGCCGTGGCGGAAAAATTTACCAGCAAGAATACAATAATGGTGATCCGTTAACGGATTTAAAAGAAATTGGCGAGACTGAGGAATCTGGAACCAAGGTAAAATTTCAGCCTAGTGCCGTAATTTTTAAAGATACCACTTATCACTACGACATCCTCGCAAAACGCCTGCGCGAATTATCGTTCTTGAATTCAGGTGTTCGAATAACCCTGACCGATCAGCGTGATGACAAAAAAGATGTTTTTGAATACGATGGTGGTATTCGAGCCTTTGTAAAACATTTAAATCGAAAGAAAACACCATTGCACCCTGAAGTTTTTTATATCGATATGGAAAAAGACGGTATGCGTGTTGAAGTGGCCATGCAGTGGAATGACTCGTATCAGGAAAATATTTATTGTTTTACCAACAATATTCCACAACGTGATGGTGGCTCTCATTTAGCCGGTTTTCGAGGTGCCTTAACCCGGACCCTCAATAGCTATATTGAGAAATCCACTATCGCAAAAAAAGCCAAAGTGAATCCAACCGGTGATGATGCCCGTGAAGGTTTAACAGCAATTTTGTCAGTTAAAGTACCTGATCCAAAGTTTTCATCACAAACAAAAGATAAACTGGTATCACTGGAAGTAAAAGGTGCGGTTGAATCTGTCGTGGGTGAAAAATTTGCAGATTACCTGGCCGAGTCACCACAAGACGCCAAAGCTATCGCGGGTAAAATGGTTGAAGCAGCACGCGCCAGAGAAGCAGCTCGAAAAGCACGTGAAATGACCCGCCGGAAAGGTGCACTTGATGTCGCTGGTTTACCTGGAAAATTAGCCGACTGTCAGGAAAAAGATCCAGCATTATCTGAACTGTTCCTGGTGGAAGGAGACTCCGCTGGCGGCTCTGCCAAGCAAGGGCGCGATCGGAAATTCCAGGCAATTTTGCCATTGAAAGGTAAAATTTTAAATGTCGAAAAAGCACGTTTCGATAAAATGTTATCATCCGCTGAAGTCGGCACATTAATTACCGCGTTGGGTTGTGGTATTGGTCGTGAAGAATTTAATCCAGACAAACTACGCTACCATCGAATTATTATAATGACCGATGCAGATGTTGATGGCTCCCACATTCGAACTTTATTACTAACATTTTTTTACCGTCAAATGCCCGAGATCGTAGAACGTGGACATATTTATATTGCACAACCGCCCTTGTACAAAGTTAAAAAAGGCAAACAAGAACGTTACGTTAAAGATGATGAAGAGTTAAACCAGCATTTATTACAGCTTGCAATGACCGGCTCTGAATTGCATGTTAGTGATCAAGCCCCCACTCTAAAAGGTCAGGCATTAGAAACACTTGCAAATCAATATATGCAGGTAAAAGCAACCATTAAACGACTGGCCCGTCGTTATAATGAAACGATTTTATTGAAGTTATTAAATATGACGCAACTTGAATCCGAGTCCACTAAAGAACAGGTAAATTCCTGGTTCACGAATTTAGTCGAACAACTCAATGCAAGCTCAATTTCAGGTGAAGTGTATGCCTTTATTGACGCAAAAGATGGTGATCAAGTTGATTGGACAGTATCAATGGTGCTCACCAAGCATGGAGTAAGCACTCACTTCGAGTTTAGTAATGATTTTTTCAGTTCAGGAGAATACACTTCGATTCATACCCTGTCCTCACAACTTACCGGTTTAATTCAACCAGGTGCCTACGCCAAACGTGGTGATAAAGAGACCCCGGTTACCAGCTTTAAAGAAGCAATAGAATGGTTGATAAAGGATGCCGCCAAAGGTCAGCACATCCAACGTTATAAAGGATTAGGTGAAATGAACCCGGACCAACTTGCTGAAACCACCATGAGTTATAAAACCCGAAATTTACTGCAAGTAAAAATTGAAGATGCGATTGCTGCAGATGAAGTTTTTACAACGCTAATGGGTGACCAGGTAGAACCGCGGCGTGAGTTTATTGAGACCAATGCTTTGAATGTTGCTAATCTGGATATTTAAGTTTTAAATTTAGCCGCAAAGAGCTGAAATAATTATAATTCTTATACCGCAGAGGTACGCAGAATTTTTATAATTTAATGATAAAAAATCTTCTCAGCGAACCTCTGCGGTTAACTATTTTGAATTTAATATTTAAGTGCTGAACAGTCACAAATTCTGTTTCTTAGTACTTTTGGTGGCTCAAAAAAATAATTTTGGAAACCCTCCCCGACATCACAACAATCTGGTATTTGCTGTTAATCATTACTGCTTTTGCAGCAGGTTATGTCGATGCAATTGCCGGTGGTGGTGGCATGATTCAAATTCCTATATTGTTACTGAGTGGCCTGCCACCGGTTTTTGCATTAGCGACAAATAAAATAATTTCAATGTTTGGCACCATGGTCGCTATTACGCGTTATCACAAACATAATAAAATTATTTGGCGAGTTGTTTTTATTGCACTACTGCCCTGCCTTATCGCATCTTACTTTGGTAGCATTCTGGCTTTAAATACCCCGGCATGGATTTTAGAATGGTTGATTATAATTGTTATTCCAATTGCATTATTTTTTACTCTGCAAAGTAAAAAGGAAACAGAATTACCGGCGATGAAAACCGGCGCGGTTAGAACTATTGCAGCGACTGCACCAGTTGGCTTTTACGATGGTTTTTTAGGCCCCGGAACAGGAAGTTATATGACTATCATTTTGCATAAATTTATGAATATCGATTATCTTCATGCAACGGCAATTACCAAACCACTAAATTTAAGCACCAATATTGGTGCTGCAATTGCGTTTCTAATTGCGGGTAAAGTGGTTTGGATTATTGCAATACCAATGTTAATTTTCAATGCAATCGGAGCATGGCTTGGAGCTCACTATGCGTTGAAAGGTGGCGTTCAGTTTATACGCAAGGTTTTAATTTTCGTTTTAGTGTTTATCTTGTTGGCTAATATAATAAAAATATTAAATTAAAGTCAAAAGAGTTTTTTTGTCGCAAAGACGCAAAGACGCAAAGGACGCAGAGGTTCTGTGAAACTCCTGGCGGTATTTATTGCTAATAATGCATGGAATCGAATCGGAATAGCAACAGCGATGCGCCATGAATAAATACAACATTTATAAGATTAGCAATACTAAGCACTGTTACAAAAAGTTACTTTATTGAACTGGTATTTATTATTTACGATGTAATAATATAAATCACTACATCTAAATAAGGAACATTTAAATGAACAAAATACTCTCCACATCTTTACTATTAATAATGAGTGTAACCAGTACAGCACTATATGCCGATAAGGCCAAACGTGATATTTGTGGTGCACCGAGTCCAATTTTAAGCGTCGCCGATGTCAGTGCAAATGGTATTGTGGATGATGCTGATATTAAACTCATCACGCGTTCAAAACAAAATAAAATATATTATGCACTTTATGATCTCGATACCAATGGCAAAATTGATGACGAGGATATTAAAATCGCAAAACAACAACTTGGACAAAAGAGTAAGCCAGTTGACCAACAATTAGCCTTGTTATTCAACCGTAACAAACAATTTCAACAAGTACAGGATATCAGTGAAATCGCATCACTGGGTTATTTTATGACCGCAATTTCACTTGCCGGTCATGGGCAACACTGGCAAGATATTGTCGATCCAGTTATAGGTGATTACTTACGACCCGATGGCCTCAATATCCCAAAAACTCAGGATCGTGTTAGCGGTATGTTCTGGGGTGTTAATGCCAGCCCGGTTTTTGAAGGTGGTGCTACCGACTTTCCAACTCCGGGTGGTGAGTGGGAAACGCAGCGCGTCGTTTCGTTTAGTGACACGGCACCGGTATTTTTTGACAGTCCCGATGAAAAATGGCATAAACATGGAGGTTTGTGTGCAACCTTTGAAGATAATGGCAGTGGATTAAAACCGGTTCTAAATCAATTTATGACTTTTGCTAATTGCCAAACATTACCAAGTTTGATCAAAGATTCAGATAACAATAATTTCTGGGTTAATATCTTTATGTTACATGCATGGGTGTTTGATCTAAATCCAAACGGTGTTTTTGCTAATACACATGCTTGCCTGGATCAAGACTCACCCGCAGAATCTACAATGAATGGTGACCGTGTCGTACCGCCATTTTTTATCGAGCACTAATAACTAGAGTTAGTTGATACAAAACAAATCTATCCCGGCAGTCTTTTTGAGCCGGGATTCAGTTACTAACCTACCACCCGCATGTTCTTGTGCAAACGTTACACATTAATCAAGTGTTTAAATCGGACATAGGTTCGAGTATATTTCGAAAAATTTGTTAAAATACCCTTATTAGATAATAAATTCTAGTTATATCAATGTTTTAAGATATGATCTATATTATAAGAATAATGAATTTTCATATCGTGATAAATTTGTTTTACCGGCTACAGTTTTATAAAAACTAAAATAATATAAAGAGATGCTGATCTGGTATTTAGGGGTAGTTATTCATGTCACTTCAATATGATCGAGCAGTTCTACAACGAGAGCGCCTGCGTAAATATAGTCCGAATTGGCTTACAATCGCTATTATTGGTTTTATCACATTTGGTGTTTTCGTATTAGCTGTGACGCTATTTGGTACATCCTCCAGTGAAAATAACCTAAGTGTCGAATTTCAAGAAACACTGTTTGAACAAACAGATGGTATGTTAGATGTTAATTCTCTTCTGTCCAGTACTCAAAAGAAGAATAAGCGTTATTTTTCAAAGCTTACTAAATATGCGAATCAAATTAATCATCGTTTTGAAGTTATTGATGAATTCATTGAAAATAATGATGTAGTAGTTGATCAAAAACGTTTTGCTGCATCTGAATCATCGTACAGAAAAAAACTGAATTTAATCCTTGAAACGAAAAATGGATTAATTAAATATCATAATTCACTTCTAAAAATGCGACAAACTTTACCAAAATTACTATCGCAGAATACTGAAATCAATACCCTTCTGCTTAAAAATAATGCTTCAAATAATCATATTTATTATGTTACCAGGCAATTATTTTTAATAGAAAGATTAACGGGATCCGTTAATGATTTAGGATCAAATTCTACGAATCCAGGTCTTATCGTAACAACTTCAGACAGGATAGGACGGGATACGGCGTTATTGATTCGCGTTTATCGTGGCTTATTAAAGGGCGATTATAAAATGAACGTATCGAAGATTAATAATCTAAAAATACGAAATGCATTAAAAAAGGTACTCAAAATGGCAATGGCCTTATCTAAAGAAGTTACTATCGTATTACACCAGGGAAATGAAGCCTTTCAGTTTATTGATGCACGTTTAGGTTTACAAAAAAATTCATTAAAATTACAAAAAAGTTATCACGCGTTATTTTTCGAAAATTACTGATAGTCTTGGTATTGCACTTTAGGGTTGAATTCATAAAATAAAAAAATATTAATAATCAAGGTGTCAGCCAACTGGATTTTCTAAATTAGAAATCAAGCAGGCTGGCCCGTGTTTAAAAAACAATTTTCTTGTAAATAAAGTTTGTGTAATAGTATAATTTTACCTTACTTTAACGATAATCTATCACTAAGTCTTTGATTCTATGCTCAGTGCGAGATCTGCACCCCATGAATTGAATTGTAGCAATACAAAATAGCACAGCATCTTATGTATACCGCTCACAAGATATTTTAGAGGGTCTACACAACCTATGTTTAAGGGTTGAATTCGGGAAACACGTATGCAGATCGAAGAATGATTTCGTGATGTTAAAAACACGTGATGGGGATTTAGTTTGAAGGAAGCGAAAGTAACGATGGTATGTTGTTATGAAAATTTATTACTCGTGGGAACATTAGCGATTTTTAATGCAAATGGGAAAATGTGGCGCCCCCTTTTTAAATGTCATCTTCACTCTTCTTTTAAGGTGACGAGTAAATCGACTTTGCCACAAATGCCCGCTGAGTGATGTGATGGGGAATATCATAAAATACATTTCGTGCTAAGCATGGCATGGATATTAAAGGGTAGCGTCTCTTTTTTCATACTCACCTCACCGTACAAAGAAACACAAGATTTACTCTTCTTGTGTTTCATACTTTAGACTACTAACAAGTTCGACTTGTACCACCAGTTCCTCGTTCTCTACCGGATCTTGAGGTGTCATATAAATTAACTCCACTATTCGTTAAATGTCGTGTAACCTCCATACACCTCGGTGAGTTACTATTTCCAGGATTATTAGCAGATGAGCCTCGTCTTGTTGCTTCATATGTCAAACTAACATCTAAATAATTCACTTTAGAATTTTCTGTGAATGCAGACGTGTTTTCAATAAGTGTCCAGAGCTCAACATTAAAAACTCCATCACTACCAGCTATTATTTGTCTGTTAAAAACTTTAAAGCCGATAGACATATAATCAACAGTACAAGGCGTTTGCATATCTGCATACATATTAAATTTACGAATACTACCTTGGATAGTGTTTTTTCCTCCATTAAATCCAGGTGTTAAGCTATCACTACCTGTTACTGACAGACATGGATCGTTCGGATCACTAAATGAAACTAATTTAGCCGCCATTGATAGATTAGACATCATAAGCATACTAATTGTTACAAGTGACGCTAATATTATATAATTAACTTTTATCATACATTTACTCCCTATGGTAGTTGAAAGAAATAAAATGCTATCACATGAAATATTTATGCACAATAATACAAATTGATTACGACATTTAAGTCAATACATAAACTACACTTTACTAAACGGAGTTTACTTTAGTATTTGTTTAGAGGAATTTAATTTAGTGGTAATAAATTGAGTAATTAATAAATTATATACAGTTAACTTACCTCAGAACTGTTAAGTTCAAAAAATTAACTATTACTTAACGCAATAAAAAAAGTGTCGATTTAATTTTACCATCTCCATTTGATACTGAAGATGACTTTGATGTACCTTGCCATTTAAATGTACTTTGAAATTTTTGATTAAACATTTGTTTCGCTTCAACACTATCATGAACTATTTCAACCCGACATATTGAAGATTTACACTCTTTTGAAATATATTGAGAACCAAACAAATATTTATCTGATAATAATTGCTCTAATTTCAGGTTTACAGTATCGCCCCACTCAACATCAACTGTCTCCGATAAAAATCTGTCCACAAATTGTTGATTTTTGAATGAAGCATCCAATTCTGTTATTGGACTCATCTGAACCAAGTTAGCTAATCCTTCCGCCGGTAGTACATTATTCGTTGTTGTATTCGATAGTTCTTCATCTTCTTCTATAATTTCATTTTTTAACTCATCTTTAGCTTGAAGAATCGACTTATCAACCAATAGATTATTTAAAATAAATTCCTGTTTCTCTTGAATTTTTATAAGTAAAAAATCAGTATTTTTGTTGTACGCATTTAAAGTAAGTATTTTATTATTTATTTCTTGAATATTATCTAATATTAATTGAATATCTTCTTTATTTTCACTTGAATTAAAACTACCGAGAGAATATCCAATAAAAATAACTAGTATAATCAATATTGTTAAAATAATTATTTTCATTTTAATTACACTTATTTAATATAATGAGAAATAAAAGACCAGGTTCTAAACGTACATAAATAGATTTGTAAAGTATGAATTATTCGACTAAATAACTATTCCTAATTCCTATCTACCCACTGGCCACCTTTACTGCTCGACTTTAATGCACAATATACTATGACAGTGGATAGGAATTTGGAACAGTTATTTAGTTAATATCACATTATCTATTTTACAGTTTGTATTTATTTCATTGAAATTAATAGGATGTATCGTAGCATTTACGTAAAAAAAATATAATATACTACTGCTTTACAGCTGAGCTTAACAAACATCGTTGTATTTAACTATGCGATCATGTCAGTTTGTTTTTTTGTTAAGTAACCTGAACTGCGTATAAGAATATTAGTAGTTTATATCCGGCTACGGAATCGAGCTAGCCCAATTCCATGTCCTTACATCTTGTTTATAATATGATCAATTGATGTTAAATTTCCTATTTTTTAAATTCCAGGAAAGTTGAATATTTTCTAATAAAAAAACTTTTAAAAATATGCTGTAGACAAATTTAAATATTCTAATTATTTGTTATAATAGTAGATATTAATTCATACAATATTTTAAATTGGCAATGTTAATAATAAACTATAAATCAAAGTTATTTTTTAAACTAATTGTTCTAATTTTCCTATCATCAATATTTTTTTCTACAATTAGTACTGCCGAAAATAATAGCTTACCGTCTTATCCTACCAAGCTTGGTCCTAAAACATTTGATCAGGCTACTATTAAAAGTTTTAAAAATAACTATAAAAATTCTATTATCTACGCGTTTAGTGGCAACGAAAAATTTCATTCCAGCCGTTTACAACGTTCTTATTTTACAAATAATTTGGAAATATTTTATGGAGACCTATATATCGGCAACTATACAAATTCAGAAATTAGTTATAAATTATACTTTTTTTTAGATTATCAACAACATAGTTTTAGTCTTTCAAAGAAAAAATCAAAGAATTTAATGGTATACAAATTTTCAGTCAAATCGAAATCTGAAAAGATATTACCACTTAGGTTCGGAAAAATAACAGAAGGTGCGCATGATATTTTAATTGTTGCAATTTGTGATGAAGCTATGAATACTTATAATCATCCAAAAATAATTTCACATCGAGCAAATCTATATGTTAAACATGGGAAGTTTGAAAATATTGAATACAAAGAATTAACTAATTCAGAAAAGAAAGTAATGACAGATATTATTATTACAAAAAATATTAAATACAATAATTCAAAAAAGGATTTGATTAAAAGCAACAAGTATAACTATTTAATTCATGTTAGTAATTTTTATAATACAAAATTAAAATATTCATTAATTGTAATGTTAAATTCAAAACAAGTATTTATAAACAATAACAAGAGAATAATTTATTTTGAACAAGAAGAATTTTCAACAAATATCATTCCAATTGAAATTAATACAAAAAATAAAAAGATAAGTACGAATGATAAGTTATTCGCAATTGTAACTGATAATCCATATTCCGTATTAGAACCTGTTAGAGGTGTTTATTCCAAAATTAATGCTAATATACGGATTTCTAATAACATACTTAACTAACATGAGCTGTGCATATTGAACATACTCGCTATCGGAATTGCACTTATTGTATGAATTCGGGAAGACTTGCCTCTGTTGGTTTGGCTTGGAAAAATCTTACCCCATTGGGGTTTAACTTGATATCAGCTTAAAGTTTATCAATTTTCTCTGATTTATCGAAATGATGTAAAAGCAGATAGTTATCCCACCCTTTGAATTCTATGAATTGAATTGGCTATACGACCAATAATACAGCATTGCAAAGGATCAGTTAAAAGTGACTGTACAATTTT
>JBGMQW010000135.1:0-9947 GCA_048060815.1 Thiohalomonadales bacterium
GCTGGTAATCCGAATGATACCAAAATTTATTTTTAGAAAATTAAATTTTTAAAATAATGAAGAATAAAAATATAAAAATATTACTTCCCGGTGGTGCTGGTTTAGTTGGGCAAAACCTGGTTGTTCAACTTAAAAAACAGGGTTATACCAACATTGTTGTTATCGATAAACACTCTTATAATTTAAACATATTAAAACAATTACATCCTGATATTGAATGTATAGATGATGATTTAGCAAAAACCGGGGAATGGATAAACCGTTGTGACAATGTTGATATTATTGTAATGTTACAGGCTCAAATCGGTGCAAAAACTTCTGCACCATTTATAGCGAATAATATTAATTCAACACGTTATGTACTGGAAACTGCACTAGAAAAAAATATTCCTTATATCGTACACATAAGTTCATCTGTAGTTGAATCAGTAGCAGATGATGATTATACCAAAACTAAAAAAGATCAAGAAGAGATGGTAGCAGCATCTGGAGTCAATCATTGTATTTTACGACCAACCTTAATGTTTGGCTGGTTTGATCGCAAACACCTGGGATGGTTATCCCGTTTCATGAAACGTATTCCAGTTTTTCCTATCCCTGGAAACGGAAAATACATGCGGCAGCCTTTATATGTGAAAGATTTTTGCAATATTATTATAAGCTGCATCGAAATGAAACCGGATAAAAAAGTTTACAATATAACGGGGAATGAACATGTTAATTATATTGATATCATTCGTACCATTAAAAAAGTTCAAAGATTAAAAACTTTGATTATTAAAATACCGTACTCGTTATTTTGGATACTACTTAAAATATATGCTGTGTTTTCAAACAATCCGCCATTTACTACAGATCAGCTTGAATCCTTAATGGCTAAAGATGAGTTTGAGGTAATTCCCTGGTGGGATCTGTTTAATACCAGTTCAACGCCATTTGAAGTTGCAATACATGAAACATTTTGTGACGAACAGTATTCAAAAATTATATTGGAATTTTAAATTAATGACTAAAACAGCAGTAATTGGTGCTGGACCAATGGGTTTGGCCTGCGCTTATCAATTATTAAAAAATGGTTTTGAAGTTGATATTTATGAAGCCGATGATCGTATTGGTGGTATGTCAGCTCATTTCGATTTTAATGGCCTTAGTATCGAACGGTTTTACCACTTTATCTGTAAAGAAGACTATGATTTATTTGAGTTATTAGATGAACTTGGTTTAAAGGATCAACTCCATTGGAGTTCAACCTTAATGGGATATTATTTTCAAGGTAAATTATATAAATGGGGTAATCCTGTTGCGTTACTCACTTTTCCCAAATTGAGTCTTATAAATCGTTTGCGTTACGGTTTGCATATGTTTGTATCAAGTAAAATGAAACATGGCGATAATATAGAAACACAAGATGCCGTTACCTGGATAAAGCGTTGGCAGGGCACATCAACATACAACATAATGTGGTCAAAATTATTTGAGTTAAAGTTTTATCATTTCACCTCTAATTTATCTGCATCCTGGATTTGGGCCAGAATCCGTCGAGTTGGTCGATCTCGACATAATTTAATGCAAGAACAAATGGGTTATTTAAAAGGTGGTTCAAATACCTTATTAGTGGCGCTACAACAAGCAATTGAAGAAATGGGCGGTCAAATCCATTTGAATTCTAAAGTTGAGAAAATCGAACACGAAAATAATAAAATTTCTGGTTTACTGGTTAATGGAAAAAATATTCACTATTTAAAAATATTTTCAACAATTCCATTACCTTTTATTCCAGGCTTATTACCTGATTTTCCTAAAAAAATATTAAATCAATATACCAGCCTTAACAATATTGGTGTGGTGTGTTTAATTTTTAAATTAAAACAAAAAGTAACTAATAATTTTTGGTTGAATATAAATTCAGATGGAATTGAAATTCCGGGTATTATTGAATACAGTAATTTATATCCAAACCCGGCCGAATCAGAACAACCTGAACATATCGTTTATGTGCCATTTTATATGCCTCAGGAGCATAAAAAATATAAAAACACCGATAAAGAGTTTGTTGATGAATCTAAACAATATTTATTTGCTATAAATACCAGTTTAACAGAGGATGACATTATTGATGTTACAGTATCAAGATATGGTTTTGCTCAACCAATTTGTGAGCCTGGTTTTTTAAAAAAATTACCTCCCATTAAATCGGAAATAAACGGCTTATTTATCGCTGATACATCACATTATTATCCGGAAGATCGTTCAATTACTGAAAGTGTTGCACTTGGACGTAAAATTGCAATGCTTTAACTCCTTCTACAATGCTTAAATCATTTTTAACAAATTCAGAAGTTACCCGTTTTATATTGGTCGGTGGATTTGCTGCATTGATAAATTTTTTAAGTAGAATAATGTTAAGTTCATTTTATTCATTTCGAATATCGGTGATTATTGCTTATATCATTGGTATGATAACTGCCTATATTTTGACAAAATTTTTAGTATTTTCGCCTAGTGGTAAACACCCATTAAGAGAATTTACATACTTTTCAATTGTTAACGGGGTTGCTATAATTCAGGTATGGGTTATCAGCGTTGGATTAGCTGAATATTTTTTCCCGAGTATACAATTGAAATTTTATCCAAATGAAATTGCACATTTTATTGGTATTAGTGTTCCGGTTATTACCAGTTATTACGGACATAAATATTTTTCGTTTAAACAGTAAATTATATAAGTAAATAAGTATGACAAAAATTAGAACAGCTGTTTTCCCTGTTGCGGGTATGGGAACTCGATTTTTACCTGCAACAAAAGCCAACCCAAAAGAAATGTTACCCGTTGTTGATAAACCTCTGATTCAATATGCTGTTGAAGAAGCCGTTTCAGCGGGCATGACGCAAATGGTATTTATTACCGGTCGTAACAAACGCTCGATCCCGGATCATTTTGATAAAGCTTATGAGCTTGAATCCGAGCTTGAATTAAAAGGTAAAACCGCATTATTGAAGCTGGTACAAAATATAATCCCAAAAAATGTCACTTGTATCTACATCCGACAATCAGAACCACTCGGTCTCGGTCATGCTGTTTTGTGTGCATCTCCAGTTGTCGGTAATGAAGCATTTGCCGTAATTTTGGCAGATGATTTAATCAATAATCAAAAAAGTTCGTGTTTGCAACAACTGGTAAAAATTCATGAACAATATGAGCATAGTGTATTAGCAGTAGAAGAAGTGCCAAAAGAAGAAACTCAGAAATACGGTGTTATTAAACCTAACCGAGATGTGGATTTATCAAAAAATGTCTACCAATTGAAAGGAATTGTTGAAAAACCCAAACCAAAAGATGCGCCTTCTAATCTTAGTGTCGTTGGTCGTTACATTTTAACCCCTAAAATATTTGATTTATTAAAAAGTACCAATAAAGGTGCAGGCGGGGAAATACAACTTACCGATGCGATAGAACAATTACTGCAGCATGAACTTGTTAATGCATATCAATTTGAAGGTAGGCGTTTTGATTGTGGAAGTAAACTAGGTTATCTGGAAGCGACAGTTGAATATGCTTTACAGCACCCGGAATTAGCAGATGATTTTCGAAAATATATCGAAAATAGATTTTGTAATAACTAGAATATTTGGCTCCCCAGCCCGGGCTCGAACCAGGGACCCAATGATTAACAGTCATTTGCTCTACCAACTGAGCTACTGGGGAATAGGTCGCACATGTTACTGATGTGAGCTGTTATGGTCAACAAAAATTACTTAATTTAACACATATTGCTTTTACGAAAAATAAGCCCCGGATTGACTTTCAGGTAAGTTCGACCGGTTCGAGATAAAATTAAATCTTTGTGGTATTGCTCGTTATTAGTGCAAAAACGAAATGTACCATTACTGTAATCCGCTGCACCTGAAGGCCTGTAAACGACCCGATTTTTACTATTAAAAGAAGTAAACCTGATTTTTATATTGTTTCCCAGTGCTTGTTGTACCTTTAAAAGGGCTTCATCAGGACCACGTTGCTTATCTCGTTTCACTTCATCAACATAAATAATCCAGCCATCCTGCCAGTCACTTTTATTATTGCATATTTGGCCATCCGCGCTTTTACAAATAACGACATCATGCAAACGTTTGATGGCTTCAGAACGGGTATAGGCTAAATCGGCAACTAGACTGTTAATTATTACCGCATTTTGATTTATTTTGAATAAAGTACGTACTTCAGGAGTTGCATACGTTAGAACAATTGAGCTTACTGCCAGGGTAACGAGTAATTCAATTAATGTAAGTCCGAGTGATCTTTTGAATAATGAGACGTCCATGTCACCCCCCCACATCCGTGTATCCGTACTTTATACAAATTAGACATAAGAAGATAGCATTATTAAGTATTTTAAATATGGCTTTACAAAAGACTTTCGAATATAAACAGAGAATCAAAACCTCAGAAGAACTGCTTTAGAAATAATCAATCTAACAAGCCGATTGTTATAAACTGGCGATTCGACTGATCGCATCGTTCAAATTATCCATACTTGTAGCATAGGATAACCGTAGGTAACCGGGTAATCCAAAAGCACTACCAGGAACCGTTGCAACACCAACTGAATTAAGAATAAATTCAGCTAAATCAATATCATTGCTTATATTGTTAATGCGATTTATTAAGCCGGAAACAGATGGGAAAGCATAAAATGTACCAGACGAGGGCAAACAGGATATGCCCTCAATTTCGTTTAGCATTGGTATTATTTTATCATGACGTTCTTTAAATGCAGCAAGCATAGTAGCAATGCAGGATTGATCACCTTCTAAAGCTGCTTGAGCCGCAACTTGAGAAATTGATGTTGGATTTGATGTACTCTGAGACTGGATTTTTTTCATCGCCTTTATTAATTCAACCGGACCTGCCGCGTAACCAATTCGCCATCCAGTCATAGAATATGCTTTAGAAACACCGTTTAACACTATGGTTCTATTATATAATTCTGGTTCTATAGAAAGAATATTTTGAAATAATTCATCCTGCCAAAGAATATGTTCATACATATCATCGGTTGCTATAATAATTTTCGGATGTTTTATTAATACCGCGGCTAAATCAGCAAGTTCCTGATAAGAGTAACACATACCCGTAGGATTCGAGGGGCTATTTATTACAAACAAACGAGTCTTTGGAGTGATCGCAGCTTCCAACTGTTCCGCTGTAATTCGAAAATTCTGTGATATATCCGCTTTAATAAACCGGGGCGTACCATCCGCAAGTAGCACCATATCAGGGTACGATACCCAATAGGGTGATGGAATGATGACTTCATCACCTTCATTGAGTAATGCCTGGCATAAATTAAAAAAGCTTTGTTTACCACCACATGAAACTAATATTTGATCTGGATTATATTGTAATTGATTATCACGTTGAAATTTATCAATAATGGCTTGTTTTAATTCAGCAGTACCATCTACAGCAGTATATTTTGTAAATCCACTATTAATAGCGGAAATTGCAGCCTGTTTTATATGTTCTGGAGTATCAAAGTCAGGCTCACCAGCACCAAGGCCAATAACATCTTCTCCCCCAGCCCGCAGTTCATTCGCTCGAGTCGTAATAGCCAATGTCGCTGATGTTTTAATCCGCTGAACGCGATTAGAAAGTTCAAAATCCAATGAAAATACTCCATATTCCTAATATTGTTATTCTATTATATAATAATACTTCATTATTAGTTGCGAAAAATTAAAATCCACAAAGAACATTATATTTCCTACCATTCCTACAATTCCCTCTCCCTCCGGGAGAGGGCCAGGGTGAGGGGATAAAAAAAGCATTGATATTTAAATAAACAAACGTCATTCTGGTAAACAATGATAACAAACAATAAAAAAGCACCGGAATGGGACTTAGCCGAAGCAAGACGCATAGTAACAAGTATGTTAAAAAATAATCCAGCGTCTGTTTATCTTTTCGGTTCCAGGGCAGTTGGAAAGATGACAGCACATTCAGATATTGATGTCGCAGTTTTACCTAAAAAATCATTACCTCCAGGCTTATTAGCTGAAATACGGGATGCATTAGAAAATAGTGAAATAATATATAAAGTTGATCTTGTAAATTTATCAGAAGTTTCAGAATTATTTAAAAATCGGGTCATTAATGAAGGCATACTATGGAACGATTAAAAGAAAGATTTAAAGTTGCTAAAAAAGCGATATCTACCTTAAAAGTGTTAACTGAAATTTCCGCATTGAGTGATATTGAGCGTGATGCCATGATTCAACGATTTGAATATAGTTTTGAAGCAACCTGGAAAGCAATTAAAAGCTACATCGAAATTGAAGAAGGTTTAACTGTTTCATCACCAAAGTCAGTCATTCGAGCTTCCTTTGAACTAAATTTATTGAATGATACCGATTCAAGGTTGGCTCTAGCTATGGTTGATGATAGAAACTTAACTTCTCATACTTATAATGAACACTTAGCAAATGAAATAACGAGTCGTATACCTGGGCATTACAAAATACTAGAAAAATGGTTATCAGCAACAAAATTCAGGATAACACAATAAATCCTCGTTAAGATCGACTCCCTCTCCCTAAACCATGACAAACACCTCACCCAAACCATTCCAGTTAAAATCAGATTTTCAACCCGCCGGAGATCAACCCCAAGCAATCCAACAATTAGTTGATGGCTTAAACAACGGTGAATCCGGAATGACCTTATTAGGCGTCACTGGCTCAGGAAAAACTTTCACCATTGCAAATGTAATTCAAATCGTACAACGACCAACTTTAATCCTCGCACCAAACAAAACCCTCGCCGCCCAACTCTATGGCGAAATGTGCCAATTTTTTCCAAATAATTCAGTTGAATATTTTGTTTCTTATTATGACTACTATCAACCAGAAGCCTATGTACCCGCCACCGATACATTTATCGATAAAGATGCCGCAATTAATGAGCATATTGAACAAATGCGCCTATCAGCCACCAAAGCATTACTCGAACGAAAAGATACAATTATTGTCGCATCCGTTTCCGCAATCTATGGTTTAGGTGATCCAAACTTATACCTTAAAATGTTATTACATCTTGTAAAAGGCGATCAAATTGAGCGCAGTAAAATTTTACATCGACTAACTGAACTGCAATACACCCGAAATGACATGGAACTACGTCGCGGAACTTTTCGTGTCCGGGGCGAAGTCATTGACATATTTCCTGCAGATTCAGATAAAGATGCTGTGAGGGTAGAATTATTTGATGATGAAATAGAATCAATATCCTACTTTGATCCATTAACCGGTGAAGTGCTTAAAAAAATGCCCAGGGTAACGATTTACCCAAAAACACATTATGTCACACCACGAAGTACTTTATTAAATGCCATCGATGACATTAAAGTTGAATTAAAATCCCGGCTAAAAGAATTTTACGATGCCAATAAGCTGGTCGAAGCTCAACGCCTGGCAGAACGTACCCAATTTGATATCGAAATGATAACAGAGTTAGGCTATTGCTCAGGCATCGAAAACTACTCAAGATATTTATCCGGTCGCAATCCCGGTGATCCACCGCCAACATTTTTTGATTACCTGCCTGACGATGCCTTATTAGTCATAGACGAGTCTCACGTTACTATTCCACAATTAGGAGCTATGTATAAAGGCGATCGATCGCGCAAAACAAATTTGGTTGATTATGGATTCCGTTTGCCATCCGCCCTGGATAATCGACCATTACAATTTGAAGAATTTGAAAAATTAGCACCACAAGCAATTTACGTATCCGCAACGCCTAGCACCTATGAAGAAGAAAATTCTGGTTGTGTCGTCGAACAAGTTGTTCGCCCAACTGGCTTACTCGATCCATTAATTGAAGTTCGACCAGCAGGAAGTCAGGTTGATGATCTATTATCAGAAATTAATAAACGCGCAAAAATTAAAGAACGAGTACTGGTTACAACCCTCACAAAACGAATGGCAGAAGATTTAACCGATTATCTAAGCGATCATGGCGTTAAAGTTCGATATATGCATTCGGATATCGATACCCTGGAGCGAATGGAAATAATCCGGGACCTGAGATTAGGAAAATTTGATGTTTTAATCGGGATTAATTTATTGCGTGAAGGCCTGGATATTCCAGAAGTAACCTTAGTTGCCATACTCGATGCTGACAAAGAAGGTTTCCTGCGATCGGAGCGTTCATTAATTCAAACAATCGGACGTACCGCCAGAAATTCCAAAGGTATAGCCATACTTTACGCCGATAAAATAACCGGTTCAATGCAACGGGCTATGGGTGAAACCGAAAGAAGACGTATAAAACAACAAGCTTTTAATAAAAAACAAGGTATAAAACCCAAAACAATTGTCAAAGCAGTGGCTGATGTGCTCGAAGGAGCCTATGCAGGTTATCTCGAGTCGGTGCTTGAACGAGTACAAATTGCAGAAGGGGGCATTGATTATAATTCCTTGTCACCCGCAAAATTAGAAAAACAGATTCTAAAACTAGAGAAAAAAATGTACCAGCATGCCCAGGATCTGGAATTTGAGCAGGCAGCTAAATTAAGAGATGACATACACAAAATCCGCAATAAAAGCATTGAAATATAATTTTATTGAGTACTTAAAATAATAATAGTGTTAAAAACACAGTCCATAATATTCTTCAGATAACTACTTTACAGTTTCAAATCCACGGTGTATATTCATGTTCAAGCATTGAACATAGCTCAATAATGAACCAAAAATCAAGATGTTTCATGCACTTACACTCTATATTGAATCTAATCACATGAATCGATAGGGCGGTAGCGTGTTTAAAAATAATTCCTCTAAATTTATTAATTCCAAATAAAAATATATAGTATTGATATATTTATTATGTCTATTTTAAGCGAAGAAAATCGTTATAAGATTCTAAAGCTTTTGGAATCCAACCCTGAAATTAATCAACGTCAGTTAGCCACAACGTTAGGAATAAGTTTGGGTAAAGCAAATTATTGTTTAAAGGCAATTATTGAACGTGGCTGGGTAAAAGCAGATAACTTTCGTAAAAGTCCAAATAAAAAAGCATATGCATATTATTTAACCGCAAAAGGCATTGAAGAAAAAGCAAAAGTGACTTTACGCTTTTTACAATTTAAGCAAAATGAATATGAAACAATCCAACTAGAGTTGGAAGAATTACGCAAAGAAGCCGAATTATTACAAAAATAAATCCAAATAAACTTTAACAGCTAGAGATTCTTAATGTTAAACAATGCTTCAATTTTAATAACAGGTGGTACAGGATCATTCGGGCATACATTTGTACCGATGACACTTGAAAAATATAACCCAAAACGTTTAGTGATCTACTCTCGTGATGAAATGAAGCAGTGGGAAATGGCAAAACTGTATGGTGATGATGAACGAGTACGTTTTTTTATAGGAGATGTAAGAGATAAAGATCGATTAATACGAGCATTAAAGGGAATTGATTATGTTGTTCATGCAGCAGCAACAAAAATTGTTCCTACCGCAGAATACAATCCTTTTGAATGTGTTAAAACAAACATTAATGGTGCTATGAATTTAGTCGATGCTGCAATTGACTGTGGCGTCAAACGAGTAGTCGCATTATCAACTGATAAAGCAAGCAGTCCCGCAAATCTCTATGGCGCAACAAAATTGGCATCTGATAAACTTTTCGTGGCTGGAAATTCTTATGCTGGAAGTAATGATACCCGTTTTGCCGTTGTTCGTTACGGCAACGTGATGGGCTCACGTGGTTCAGTTATTCCGTTTTTTTTATCAATCTATAAAGATGGTGTACTACCCATAACCGATGATCGGATGACTCGCTTTATGATTACATTGGAACATGGAGTAGAACTGATATGGCATGCTTTTAATGACATGGTCGGAGGAGAAATTTATGTTAAAAAAATTCCTTCAATGAA
>JBGMQW010000136.1:0-9941 GCA_048060815.1 Thiohalomonadales bacterium
ATAAATTGAATTTAGATAATCACATATTAAACCTGGCGGATCAATGCGTGAAATGTGGTATGTGTCTGCCTCACTGCCCTACCTATTTAGCCACCCAGCTTGAAAGTGAATCACCTCGTGGTCGTATTGCTATTATTCAAGGATTAATAAGTCATAAAATCAGTAGCAATAAAACTGCATTAGCTCATATCGATAATTGCCTCACGTGCCGCGCGTGTGAAAAAATTTGTCCGTCTGATGTCAGCTATGGTATTTTGCTGGATGAATTTAAAACCAGGCAAAAAGGCAAATTACAAACACCGCGAAAAACACTGCTAAAATCACTTATTCGTTTTGTACTACTAAACTCAACATTAAATTCATGGATTGTGAGTAGTGCAAAAATACTACGACTTGAAAACACTATAGGGCTTGCAAAGCCATTACCAGAACTATCACGAAATATCTATTTTAACAATAAAACAACTTACCCGACTCAAAACCCGGACTTACAATCAAAAAAAAATGTCGTTGGATTATTTGTAGGTTGCACTGGTTCCTCGTTTGATAGACAAACACTCAATGATGTTATCTTGGTTCTGAATGCTATTGGCTTTGAGGTAAAAATATCTCAGACATCCAAATGCTGTGGAGCATTGGATTCACATGCTGGACATGCACAATCAGCGATACAACTTGCCACTGAAAATATAAAAATATTTAATAATTTAAATGTTGATCATATTATCTATTTTGCGAGTGGTTGTGGCGCACAATTATCTGAATATCACCTGATAAACTGGATCACCACTGAACAACAAGAAAGTGCCAATGTATTTACGGATAAACTTTCCGAAGTTTCAAAATTCATTCATTTGCATTGGCCAAGTTCTATTGTCTTTGACAAATCAACATTAACTATTGCAGTACACGAACCCTGCACCCATCGTAATGTGCTTAGAGAATCTGATTCTGGTTATTTATTACTACAACGAATCCCGGGGATTACCATAAAACCGCTTCAGGAAAACAAATTCTGTTGTGGTGCCGCTGGTGATTACATGATGACACATAAGACCATGGCTAATAAATTACGCGTTCCAAAAATTGATGAAATTAAGCAATTAAACCCAAATTTATTGTTAACAACGAATATTGGTTGTGCCTTACATTTGCGTAAAGGTCTTTCTAGTGCGAAATTAACTATTCCGGTGAAACATCCAGTTTCTCTGATCGCAGATTTAATCCCAAAACCATAATATATTTCAATATATGCCAATATAAACGTGTACCAATATCCAAATATCTTATATATTTACATTATGAATAATCAAAGTACCCGTCAATATAGCCCGTTTGATAATCTAATTAATCAATTCGATAATAGTTTGCGCACCTTGTTTGGTAACCCTCAAACTACCGAACGTGATAATCCTGCAAAAGCTGTTAATGAGACTGATTTGAGTGAACAAGAGAAAATTCTTTCTGGTCGCTTAATGCGGATTAATCATTGCGGTGAAGTTGCTGCACAAGGTTTATATCAGGGGCAAGCACTTACGGCCAAGCTCGATAACGTTCGTGATAAAATGAATCAGGCCGCTATTGAAGAGAATGATCATCTTGATTGGTGCGCCAGCCGAATTAAAGAACTTCAAACCCATACCAGTTTCTTGAATCCTGCCTGGTATTTCGGATCTTTTTCTATCGGAGCAATTGCCGGTCTTGCCGGTGACAAATGGAGTTTGGGTTTTGTGGCTGAAACTGAACATCAAGTGATCAAACATTTAGATGAGCACCTGGAACAAATTGCATCTAACGATAAAAAAAGTCGGGCTATTTTAGAGCAGATGAAAATCGATGAACGCAAACATGCCACTTTTGCACTTGATGCGGGTGCTGCTGATTTACCTGCACCGGTTAAGGTGTTAATGAAATTTACTTCTAAAATTATGACTCGGGCTTCTTATTGGGTTTAAGGGTATTTTACCACCGAGTACGCCATGAAAATCTACATATTGATTAGATAAATCGAAGTTATTCCTTCTCTTTACGGGCTATCTCTTATACACAAATACAATTTTTACAGGAAGTCAGTTGTTTTCAGTGTTTAGGCGCACGATTAATTTTATTTCGTGCGTTAATGTTAGGATTTGGAAGTGGTGTAGTCTATTCATGACCGTGTGCTGCAGGACGCAGCACCCGAGCGAGCCATGGATCCTAATCTTACCAAGGAAGATTAGACACCTTTTAAGAAATGAATAGGCTACACCACTTTCAAAGCCGATGGTTTAGTAGTAACTTTTGCGTATATACAGATTATAATTCAACTTCGTAATTTGTGTATAAGAGACAGCCTTCCGGGAGAAGGTCGGGATGAGGGGATTTAATAAAATAGCCCTCTCCCAGAGGGAGAGGGAGTAATGGATATTTTGATTTTCCTTGTGTTCTTGGCGGTTTGGCGGTAAAAATTATCTTTTAGCAATCGGTGGATGATAAATTATTTGTACAGTATTGCCATCCGGATCGGCGCAATAAAAACTACGGGCGCCATCGCGGTGGGTTTTGGTTTCTTTTAGTATTTTAACTTTATTGCTCACTAAAAAGTCATACCATTTATCGACTTCATCAGCTGTCGCGATAATAAATCCAATATGATCCAGTCTTTGTGGTCCAGAAAATGTCCTCTTGTCACGATGCAGTGCCAGGTTATCATTACCACTGGTTAAATAAACATTATCCTCATCTGGACGCCATTCTACTGTCATGGCCATAAGTTCAACATAAAAATGTTCGCATGCGGCCAGGTCACTAACGCATAACGCGACATGCCGCATGCCGCTTGTTGTTGGTCGTTCCATATTAATCCTTAATAATCTATATTTATTTAAAATACTATTTTTTAGTCAAGCTATCTCGAATTTCATAATCATGAGTAATTTGTGCTGTTTTGCCTAGCATAATTGAGGCTGAACAATATTTTTCTGCGGACAGTTCAACTGCACGTTGAACCTGTTTTTCTTTTAACTGTTCACCCTCAATTGTAAAATGAATATGTATTTTTGAGAATACTTTTGGTTCTTCAGTAACACGTTCAGCGTTAATGTCTGCAATGCAATCAGTTACATTTTGGCGTGATTTTTTCAGAATGTGTACAACATCAAATGCGGCACAGCCCCCCATTCCGATTAGCAACATTTCCATTGGCCTGATGCCGAGATTTTGACCACCATTTTCTGGCGGACCATCCATCACGACCGAATGACCACTACCAGATTGACCAACAAACATGGCGTTGTCTAGCCATTGTACTCGTGCTTTCATATTATCATCCGATTATTTCTTATTACACATTGATCATTAATGGATCACATTTAGACTCTTTTCGCAGTTTTACTGGCAAAATTGATTTATTATTGCCAGACTATATAAACGATACACTACAGCTTTAACAATAATTAGGGTATCATGAATCAACAAACAGCAGGGAAATGTAGGTTCCAGTATGGCAATTATATCAAAGGTAGCATTAAAACAGACAGGCATTGAATCTTTAGATAAATTTCTGGAACACTGTCATCGACGACATTATCCACAAAAAAGCGTCATTATCTACGCAGGTGATGAGCCTGATGTGCTTTATTATATTATTGATGGCTCTGTATCCGTTCTGATTGAAGACGAAGACGGTCATGAAATTGTTCTGGCATATTTGAACAAAGGTGATTTTTTCGGTGAAATGGGCTTATTTGATACCCAGCCGAATAGAAGTGCCTGGGTTCGATCGCGTACTCCATGTGAAGTTGCTGAAATAAGTTACACCAAATTTCGTCAGCTATACCAGGAACACCCCGATGTACTGTTTGCCATAACCTCTCAAATGGCAACTCGCCTACGTACTACCAGCCGTAAAGTGAGTGATTTGGCATTTATGGATGTCACCGGTCGTGTTGCCCGTACCCTGCTTGATTTGTGCAAACAACCTGATGCGATGACCCACCCGGATGGTATGCAAATTCGTATCACCCGTCAGGAAATTGGTCGAATAGTAGGCTGTTCCCGTGAGATGGTTGGACGTGTCTTAAAATCAATGGAAGAACAAGGTTTAATATCGGTGAAAGGTAAAACTATCGTGGTCTTTGGTACCCGATAAATCTGTCTAAGTGATTATTGGTTAAATAGTTGCTGTAACATTTCACCTGGCTCGGCTGCCCGCATAAATGCTTCTCCTACCAGAAATGCATTCACTTGATGTGAACGCATTAATTGTACATTTTCTCGTGTATGTATGGCACTTTCTGTGACCACAATTCGGTCAGATGGGATATCCGGTAATAAATCAATCGTAGTTTGCAAACTAACTTCAAAAGTATGCAGATTTCGATTATTAATTCCAATTAACGGGCACGGTAATTCAAGTGCTTGTTGTAATTCTAAACCGTCATGAACTTCGACCAATACATCCATATTTAACTCATGAGCTAAATTCGCGAGGTCCGCAAGTTGTTGTTGAGCTAATGCGGCAACAATTAATAATATGCAATCAGCGTTTATCGCGCGCGCTTCATAAACCTGGTAGGGATCTATTATAAAATCTTTACGGATAACTGGAAGATCGGTTTTTTTTCGTGCCTGTTTCAAATAATCATTATGGCCTTGAAAATATTTT
Source organism: Thiohalomonadales bacterium (assembly GCA_048060815.1). Classification (GTDB taxonomy): domain Bacteria; phylum Pseudomonadota; class Gammaproteobacteria; order UBA6429; family Thiohalophilaceae; genus CAYQUC01. The sequence continues at coordinate 4,646 of JBGMQW010000136.1, forward strand.
TGATCGGTTAATATCGACAAACAAGCAGCACCACCATCCTGATAGGATTTTGCAATTTGCGCCGGATCAAAATTCTCCCGCATGACACCCTTGCTCGGCGAAGCTTTTTTTATTTCTGCAATGACTGCAGCTTGTCTATTTTTAATTTTAGATTTTATCGCGTTGATAAATCCGCGAACCGGTAAGGCATTTTGTGCCAGATCACGCATTATATTTAACGAGATAGATTTTTTACCGGTACTGATTTCTTCTATCTTGGTAGATAAAATTTTCTTTAAAATATCCGGGGTGTTTGACATAAAATATACCTGAAAATTTAAAACTTTATTTTTGAGCCTCAAAAAACGCTGAAAAATTTATATTAAGAAATAAATTGATTTTTCTCTGCGCAGCTCTGCGTCCTCTGCGGTTAAAAGCGTTGACTATATTCAGCGAATCGATACAGTTTCTTCATTGCCGATCCATCATCAATAACCTGTTTTGCTTTTTCGATACCTGATTTTAGTGAATCACTTAAACCGGCAACATAAATTGCGGCACCCGAATTCAATAACACAATATCACGAGCCGGTGTTTTGTCACCATTAAATACTGATTTAATTATTTCCAATGACTGTTCAGCACCATTTACCACGATCGATTTTAAATCTGACTGTTTCATACCATAATCTTCAGGTTTAATTTTATAGTTTGTTATAGTTCCATCTTTTAATTCGGATACATTTGTTGCAGCGCTGATGCTAATTTCATCCATGCCATCATCTGAATGGACTACCATAACATGGTCACAACCCAGGTTTTTTAATACTTTAGCTATAGGTTCAACCCAGACCAGGTCATAGACACCCAATAATAAATTAGCAACACCGGCAGGATTGGTTAATGGCCCTAGTAAATTAAAAATAGTTCTCACTGCCATTTCTTTACGTGGTCCTATAGCATGCTTCATTGCACTATGGTGTTTTGGAGCAAACATGAAACCCACGCCCACTTCAGAGATACATTTAGCAACTTGTTCGGCATTTAAATCCAGATTAACACCGGCAGCTTCTAATAAATCGGCACTACCGGATTTACTTGAAATGGAACGATTACCATGTTTTGCTACTGTTCCGCCTGCAGCAGCCACCACAAAAGTACAGGCTGTTGAAATATTAAAGGTACTCGAACCATCACCACCGGTACCAACAATATCAACAATGTGATCACCACTAACGCTTACACCTGTTGCAAGCTCACGCATGACACTTGCTGCGGCAGTAATTTCATCGACTGTTTCACCTTTCATGCGCAGCCCAACTAAAAAACCACCGATTTGTGCCGGAGTTGCAGCACCAGTCATAATGTTACGCATAACGTCAGTCATTTCATCCCGGGTTAAATCACGTTGTTCGATAACGGCGTTAATTGCAGATGGCATATCCATACTGATATCCTTTTAGATCTTTATTTATCTTCCAAAAAATTTTGTAACATTTTGTGTCCAAACTCGGTTAATATTGATTCCGGATGAAACTGGATGCCCTGGATATTATATTCTTTGTGCCGTATGCCCATAATTTCATCAATATCACCTGACTCGGTTTGAGTCCATGATGTTACTTCAAAACAATCCGGTAAAGTCTCTTTTTCAATCACTAATGAGTGGTAGCGAGTTGCTTCAAAGGGATTTTTTAAATCACTAAACACACCGGTATCTTTATGATACATCATCGAGGTTTTACCATGCATGATCTTTTTGGCATGAATAATCTTGCCCCCGAATGCTTCGCCGATACTTTGGTGCCCAAGGCAAACGCCTAAAACAGGTACTTTGCCAGCAAAATGTTTTATCGTTGCAACCGATATACCCGCTTGTTGTGGTGCCTTCGGACCAGGTGATATTACAATTTGTGCTGGATTTTTTGCTGTTATTTCTTCGATACTAATTTTATCGTTGCGAAATACTTCAACATCCGCTTTTAGCTCACCAAAATACTGGACCAGGTTATAAGTAAAGGAATCATAATTATCAATCATTAATAACATTATTTATCCTCCCCAAATTTAATATTAGCAAAATTATCAAGACCAGCTACAGCCATCGAAACTGCACGAAAAATAGCACGACCTTTATTCATGGTCTCGTCCCATTCCTTTTCTGGTATTGAGTCAAATACTAACCCTGCTCCAGCCTGGATATGTAACTTTTTATCTTTAATAACTGCAGTTCGAATTGCAATGGCAGTGTCCATATTTCCAGTCCACGATAAATAACCTACTGCACCGGAATAAACACCGCGCTTCACGGGTTCGAGTTCATCAATAATTTCCATGGCACGAATTTTAGGAGCTCCTGACAAGGTTCCTGCCGGGAATGTTGCACGTAACACATCCATTGCTGAATTCTTTTTATTTAGTTTACCGACCACGTTCGATACAATATGCATCACGTGTGAATATCGTTCAACGCCCATTGTTTCGGTTACTTTGACAGTACCCGTTTCTGCAATACGACCAATATCATTTCGCCCCAAATCAATTAGCATTAAATGTTCGGCGCACTCTTTTGGATCGGCTAAAAGTTCTTTTTCTAATTGTTTATCATGCTCATCATTTTTACCACGCGGCCTGGTTCCCGCTAAAGGTCGAACTGTTACCATCTCATCTTCCAGATGAACGAGTATCTCGGGCGATGAACCAACAATATAAAAGTCATCCAGATTCATATAATACATATAGGGTGATGGATTCAAACTTCTCAGAGCCCGATATAGATCTAGCGGATTTGATTCAAACGGTATGGTCAGGCGTTGTGATAACACTATCTGCATGGCATCACCATCAATAATGTATTGCCGTGCTTTTTCTACTGATTCTTCATATGCCTGTTGGGTAAAACCTGAAACGAAATCGTCTTCAGATATAGTCTTTTTAGAAGCGGAAAACTTCGTAGTACGCGGTATCGTCTGTTGCAGTTGAACACATAATTCATCAATACGCTGATTGGCCTTTTCTAATGCGTTCTCGACATTAGCATCAGCATGGATCACGATGATTAATTTACTGCTGATATTATCAAATACCACTACTTCATTCGATACCATAAACAATATATCAGGAACACCCAATGGATCAGGGTTGGGACATTTTCCTAATTTAGGCTCTATATAACGAATCGTGTCATAACCAAAATAACCAACCAGACCGCCGACAAAACGCGGTAAGTGTTCTAATTCCGGCGCTCGATAGGATGCATGAAAATCTTCTAACCACTGCAGAGGATCTTCTACCGATTGTTCAGATACAATTTCGTTATTTTCAATAATTTTAATGGTCTTATCGTAAACACGTACAACTGTTGTACAAGGTAATCCTATAATGGAATAACGCCCCCATTTATCGCCCCCCTGAATGGATTCGAATAAATAAGAATACGGTCCTTCTGCTAATTTTAGATAAGTACTGAGCGGAGTATCGAGATCGGCAAAGACTTCTCGTACCACTGGCACACGATTGTAATTTTGAGATTGGTATAAACTAAATTGTTGTTGATTCATTATATTTCACCTGAAGTTGTTCCCCACACGGATGCATTGCTGACTTCTCGTCACGCCAACGCCAATGTGTTTTAAATGGGTCCACTTTTTATCTCCAGGTTAATGGTGTATTAAATCAATTTTTTTAACTAAATTCAAATAAATATTTGCCGCAAAGGCGCAAAGAACGCAAAGGAAAATATACTTAAATCGAAGCCATTCCTTCTCCCTCCGGGAGAAGGCCAGGATGAGGGGATTTAATAAAGTTTTAAATGCATAGTTTAAGCATCTTGCCCTCACCCCAGCCCTCTCCCAAAGGGAGAGGGAGTAAGGAGTATTTTGATTTTTCTGGCGTTTCTGGTGCCTTGGTGGTAAAAAATTATGCTGCTTCTAATATATCTTTAATTTCTATCATGGAATCAACCACCGCATCCGGGTTGGATTCTCGAATATCAATACCGTGATTATAACCATAACTCATGCAGATAATTTGAAAGCCTGCTGCTCGTGCGGCTTTTACATCACTTATGGAATCGCCCAGCATCAGGGCATTTTCGGGTTTTACTTTAAAAAATTCTGCTCCGTGTATTAATGGTAATGGATCCGGTTTTTTCCTGGGCAAGGTATCACCACTGATAACAATACTAAAAATATCAAAAATACCTAACGTTTTCAGTAATGGAATTGTAAATTGTGCCGCCTTGTTAGTAACACAACCTAATTTCACTTTACTGTTTACCAGGTAATCCAATGCTTCTTTTACCCCGGGATACAAACAACTTCGCTTACAAGTATTTTCAGCATAAAGTTCCATAAAAATTGGGTAAGCCTTTTCAAATAATTCCTGATCAGGTTCACCATCCAGCTTGCCAATTAATGCCCGACGTACTAAACGTTCGACGCCATTACCAACCCACTCACGAACTTTAACTTCACCATATGCTGACTGACCAATAGCTAACATCATCTCATCAATGCAATAGGCCAAATCAGGCACACTATCGACCAGGGTGCCATCGACATCAATTAACACCATTTCCGGTTTTCTAACATTCATATAATATCTGCCAATCTATCTAAAAGTTATTTAAACTTTTGCAAGTTCATCTCTGAACTGTTTAATGACGGTATTATAAATATCCGGGTCTTTATCATTTTTGGCGCCGAATACTGCTGAACCAGCAACAAAGGTATCTGCCCCACAAGCTGCAATTTCACGAATATTATTTACTTTGACACCACCATCCACTTCCAGTCGAATATCAAATCCACTGTCATCAATTAATTTTCGGACTTCTTTTAATTTATCTAATGTTGAAGGGATAAAACTTTGACCGCCAAAACCCGGGTTAACTGACATTAACAAAATCATGTCTATTTTATCCATTACATATTTTAAACAGTCTAAAGGTGCTGCTGGATTAAATACTAAACCTGCTTTTGCACCACCTTCATGAATCATTTGTAAGGTACGATCAACATGCAGACTGGCTTCAGGATGGAAAGTAACATAACTCGCACCTGCAGCAATAAAATCCGGGATAATGCGATCAACTGGTTTTACCATTAAATGCACATCGATCTCGGCAGTAACGCCGTGTTTCCGTAACGCTTCACACACCAATGGCCCAATTGTTAAGTTTGGAACATAATGGTTATCCATTACATCAAAGTGCACAATATCAGCACCTGATTTAAGCACGTTATCAACTTCTTCACCTAAACGTGCAAAATCTGCAGATAAAATAGAAGGTGCAATTTTGAAATCAGCCATTTTT
>JBGMQW010000137.1:0-9875 GCA_048060815.1 Thiohalomonadales bacterium
ATACCCCCGGTTAATAAACTGACTTTAAAACCATTTTGAGCCAATAAAAATGAGCCGGAGGAACTTCGAGCACCGGTTCGGCAACAACATATATATTCTGTATCTTTATCTAGCTCGGTCATTCGTAAACGTAATTCATGCAGCGGAATATTAATCGCACCCGGTAAACGACTATGATGAAATTCTTTTGCATGACGAACATCCAGCCATTTTGCACCTTGCAATACTTTTGAACGGGCTTCCTCGGGGGACACTCTTGCCATCATGGGCTCAATTAATAATTCATCAAAATCACTTTTTGACAAACGCATTAAGATTCCATCACTGGTCATACTGACACTGGCATTTCGTGGTGATTTTGCAACCAGAGCTTCTTCACCAAAACTGGTTCCTGGTGCTAAAGATGCTAATTCAATTGTGCGAGTTACAACGGCTGTTCCATCAGTGATGACATAGTAATAATCCCCTTCATTACCTTGCTCGATAATTTTATCGCCCTTAGAAACATTAATAGACTCCATTTTCTCAAGGAGATTTTTAATATTTGCTGGTGGCATATTTTTAAATGCCATAATTTGTCTAATTTTACGAATCCAGTCTCGTGACTCATAAACAATTGGATTCTCATCTTGTGAGGTTTTATCTTCAGATTTTTTATCGATAGTTTTTATTGAATCGATCACCACTGTTTGACTATAAGGGTCTATAGTATTTTTTTCCTCAGCTTTATCGTCAACGTTAGTTTTAAGTGATTTTTGTTCCTGCTTTTTAACTTTAGGTTTATCTTTTATTTCTTGTGTATTTGACTCTTTTGTATTTTTTTCCTTTCTGGTATTTTCCTGGTTATTCCTTAGCTGCTCTTTATCTTGATCTTTATCCTTATTTTTTTTGAGTGATTGTTGATCTTGTTTTATTGTATTATCAATTACAACTTTAACTTTTTTTTCTTCATCCTTTTTATTATTTGTTGTATCTCTATTTTCAACTTTCTCAGGAATTAACTCAGGTTTAATCGTCTGAGTAAAATCAACCTTACCAGCAGTACTAACATCATCCTGCTCCCTGGCGTTGTTTATTGAATCTAATACTGCTTGTTCTACTAGTTTCTCTACATTATCGGCATCTGTATTTTCTGCTTCTTTGTTTGGTTCAGGCTCTTTATTTTCTGTTATTTCAGCAACTGCCAATTGATCCCACATCATCATGTAGTCCAGTACACTGTTATCAATTCTTATTATTTCAACCGAACTCATCGCAACAGCAGAGCATAATCGCGGTTGACTGTCATCGAGTGGAAATCGACCTTCTTTAGAATTACTCTGGATAGTTGTTTCAATTTTTGCACTTGATGAGCTTAATTGCACATCGCCTTTTAATACATAAATAGTTTGATTATCAACATCACCCTCTCTAAAAAGGCTGACGCCCATACTGACTGATTCTAAATAAGCCAGACTAACCAGCTCATCAAGGCGTTCATTTGACAGACTCGAAATAGGTTCGAATTGACTTAAATTTTCTCGGGTAATTATTATAGTAGGTTTATTCTCTGCTTTACTCATAGCTGACCGTTTTAATAAACATTAATTAATTAATATACTTCACAAAACTTGTGTAAGTATAGTTTGATTTTCACTTCCAATAATAATTTATTCAGAAATTACCGAAACGAAGAATTTCATCGACACAACAAAATTAATACGGTTTCCTATGAAAAACGAAACTTTATATTAATTATAGAATATTTAACAAAACTTCAAGTGCTGGTAAGCACTACTAAACAATTTACCTAGTTAGAATGTGACTATCATCACATTAAATAATAATGCTAAATAATCCTGCAATGCTGCCGATTATTACTCTATTCATATTTCAGGGTAAATCATTAAATGGGGATAACAAAAATACTCAGCAAAATATTTGATTTAAACAATATTGAATATCACTACATTGAGAATTCTGTATCTGGGGACACCGGGACCACCTGGTCTGCAAATTCCGCCACTCAATGCAATGTTGCTAATATTACTTTACTTAAAACATCTGAATCGATAATTTTTGCTATTTTTCCAGCGAAACATCATATTAATCTGGCTCAGTTAATCAATATCCTTAACAAACCTGTTCATTACTTAAATATTTCAGAAATTCATTCGTTCCAGGAACAATGTGAAGAACAGGATATATCCGAAATCATGGTAAAGCATAATATTCAGGTCGTAATTGATTTAGAGGTTAGCGATTTGAGTAATGTACTTTTTAAAAATGATTCAGGAAAACACTATCTTAGTGTTTTTACCGAAAACCTTGAAAAACTAATCATTGAAACACCAATTGGCTGTTTATTTTCAGAAGCCAAACCGGAGTTTACGTATCAACCGAACTTGACACAAGGCGTGCCCCGATTAGATTTAGCGAATCAAATAAATAATATCAAAACACTGCCTATTTTACCGGAAATTGCTGTACAAATTTTACAACTACAACATAATTCTGACGCTACGGTAGATTCACTGGCTGAAATCGTATCTCAGGATCCAGCATTGACGAGCCTCATTCTAAAATATGCTAACTCCGCTTTGTTTGGACAACGCGGTAAAGTTGACTCAGTATATGATGCTATTTTACGGGTATTAGGCTTTGATACTGTGTTGTACCTTGCAATTGGTCTTGCCATGGGGAGTTCATTTGAACTTGCTAAAAAAGGTCCACTCGGCTCAAGAAATATTTGGGAGCATGCTGTTTTTAGTGCTGCTATATGTCAAAAATTATCGCAAAAATGCCCAAAAGAATTTCGACCCAGTGCAGGTCAGGCCTATCTTGCCGGACTGCTTCACGATATTGGATTTTTAGTGCTGGCAGATTCATTTAAATCTGAATATTTTTGGTTAAACAAGTTAATAGCATCGAAACCCGATGTTCCAATAACTGTGATCGAACAACAACTACTTGGTATTCATCATACAGATTTAGGTAAAATTTTGTTACAAAGCTGGAATATGCCGGAATTTTTAACGACCGTTGTCGCTGAACATCACAATGAGGATTACCTGGGTAATTATTGTGAGATTTCAGGACTGGTTCTATTAGTTGATCGCGCATTAAAATTCCATGGGCGTTCTGATGCATTTACTGATGTTTTACCTGAAGAACTCGTTTCAAGATTAGGTCTCACTAATGATAAGATATTTGAAACTGTAAACGAGGTACTGGAGTGCAGTGAAAGCCTCAATATTATGGTAGCGGCAATATCGGCTTAAGGCTTTATTAAAGGCGTAACCCACCTAATCGCTTGGTTACAAGAAAACGATACCATAACATACCAATAATAAAAGCAATAACAAAGACAACTATAGATATAACCACCAGGGAAGATTGACTGTTACCAAGATTATCAACATATTTTTGTTCTAATAGTCGAGCTAACTTTAATTCAACATCGGATTTTTCAGTTCGTTCCTTGTCAAGATCTGCTATAAGTGTCAGTTTAACTTTTGTCAGATTTTCTATTGATTTTTCAAGTTCTGATATCGTTGTACTTTGTTTTTCAAATTTGACATTTAATGCTTTAAATTTCTCTCTGACGGGAATCTCTTTTGTCATATAAACTTCTTTTACCCAACCGGTAATACCCGTATTCGTTCTGATTTTTATGTAACCTGATTCACGTTCAATGACAGTTAAATGCATTCCGGAGGTTACTACATTGATTGGTGCAATACTGCTATCCGGTGATGGGCGAACACCGACACGAAGATTATCACTAACGTATACTGTCTCGGCATATAGTGTTTCCGCATATGAGAAAACACTAATACTTAACAGTATCAAATTACACAATAATTTTAGTGTTTGAATTCTTGGTTTAATTCCAGGCATTTAATTATCTTTAATTTTTTATTAATTTAAAACTTTAATTTCCAGTATAATAACACTAATTTATATTGGCTTCAGTGCAAAGCGATTTATAATTATTATTATTCATACCAACCTGGAGTAATCCGTTGAACACTGGAACAAAATAGTAAGTGGAACTTACGTCTATAATGTGATGCAGTTGAATTCTGCAGACTAATCTTACAAAGGAAGATTAAACAGCTTATGGCTATAATAAGCTGTCTTGTCGTAAGACTTTACCTACAAGATTCGTGCATCAATTCACGCCAAACACCTTAATAACCAGCCTAGTGTCCCTAACTCTTTATTTTGTTACTTTAAAGACGTCTAATTTTACCCAAACAAGGAAAATTCAAAATATTTAGTTGTTAATTCACTTAATTCTTCTTTTTTCACACAGATACATTTTTATTTATACCAAAATTTAATGTTTTGACTGTTTTTATTTAAAAATACAAAACTAACTTCTTTGGTTCACATGAAAAACGAGTTTTAATCAAAAAAGAATAACTAAAATTGTTATTTATTAATTAAATTTATATTCTATTTAAGTATAAAACGCGATTTATACTGAAATAATAGACTTTTTATTAAATAAATTGAATTATAACTCCACTTTTTTTCATATTATGCTATTGTATATGCAATTCGCAAAAGTCTTATGATTATTAATTGGAGCAACCATGGCCACTAAGAAAAAAGCAAAAAAGAAAACGTCAAAGAAAAAAGCAGTAAAAGTCGCACCTAAGATTAAACCCATTAAAGAACCCCTGACTAAATCTGTCATGTTTAGTGAGCTTGCTGAACGAACAGAACTTTCAAAGAAACAAATTACTTTGGTATTTGATGAATTACAAAATTTAATTAACGGTCACGTCAAACGAAATGCAGCAGGTATTTTTACGTTACCGGGTTTACTCAAAATTAAAGTAGTTCGTAAACCAGCAACTAAATCGCGAAAAGGCATCAACCCTTTTACTGGCGAACCAACTATTTTTAAAGCTAAACCAGCTCGAAATGTTATAAAAGTTCAAGCATTAAAAGCACTTAAGGAAATGGCTAAATAAGGTAGATCCACTAGAATTATTTACCTCAGTATTTTTCCATATAAAAAACCCGATTATATAATCGGGTTTTTTATAAGTTATGCCTATAAATAGCTATTTTTATCGCATTTACGCAAGCTTGTTTGATATTAAAAAGTAAAGTTCATACCAATAATAAAACCGTCATCCAGAATATATTTACCGTAACCATCGATTTCAATTGCTATTGATTGATATCCAATAAATACGGTAGATAGAGGAATCACCTGGTAACCCACACGAAGACCATAATCAACTAATTTACTGCTATCACCGGCTGAAACAGTATTAGGAGCAATATAGTAATGCACTCCAAATTCAAAACCCGGTAATTCAACCGGATTAAAAGCCAAATCCCCACCTAAACCAAGTACAGCAACCGTACTCGATGGTAGAGTGTCATCAGAAACTTGTCCTCCATAGGCACGTATTCCAAGGCTTGCTACCACAGGAGCATCTGCATTCTCACCAGTAACGAGAATTCCAACTATTCCGAGATAACTGCCGCCACTTTCATAAATAACACCACCTTCAAAATGCAGTCGACTTATACCACCAACATACATAAAACGTGCTGAATCATTACTTAATTGAGCATTAATAGAACCGGCTAATAGTGAAGAACAATAACTAATAAATAATCCGACAACAAAAATTTTCTTTAACATGCACAACCTCAAATTAATCAATTTATGATGAAATAATAGTATTTAAATCAAAGATATTCTAATTTTAAGTTATTATTATCTTAATGATCTTAATACCAGCTGAATATCCTGCCTGGCTTCTTGCAAAACCAGCAAACTTGCCTCTGCACCTTCATCACTCAAGGCTAATTTTTTAAAAGCCGGGATATCTGTTAAGACTGGCAATTTTGTTGCTGATGCTGAACCAAACAAGCTATGAATTTTTGCAACAATAACAACATCACTATAATCTGCATCACCACTACTTTCACGTTTAAAATTACTGGTTAGCTCTGGTATTTGTTGAATAACATCATCAAACCCCCATTTTTGTAAAATTTTAGCTCCGATATCTTGATGCATGGATTCCAATAAAACATCAACTTGCTTTTCATCTTCAACAAGTTCAGGAAATTCTTCTATATAATTTAAAATAGGTAACTTGCCAATATTATGGACTAATCCAGCCAGTAATGCGGTATCTACCTGTAAATTAGGTATCTCTCGTGCTAACACTGAACTAATGGCTGCAACATAACTGCTTTCTTTCCAGATTTTCTCAAGCTTTTTACGTATTAACACATGCGAGCTACTAAACATATTATGTATTACCAGGCAAGTCACAATATCGCGTGTCGTTTTCATGCCTAATTTCGAAATTGCTGAGTTGCAATCAGTTGCTTTTGAGGCAGTTTTATATAATGGCGAATTTGAAATTTGAATTATTCTTGCAGTTATCGAAGCATCGGTTTGAATTAATGCTGCCAAATCACGAATACTCGTATCTTCATTATTAACAGCCTTTCTGACTCTCAACGCTATTTCAGGTAATAACGGTAAATTAATACGACCTGCTTCGAATTCAGTATTAATTCTCTGTGTTAATTGTTCTACACCACTCACAAAAACCTCCAGGCTACGATATTGATAAATAACGACTCTCTATAACAGTAGACCAGGAGCTTGTCCGAAAATAGAGAACGAAGTGCAGAAAAGTCAATTTGATCCTTTTTTATTCATTTTCGACTAACATAGTCAGGAAAACGGCCTCTATTTTCGTATAAGCTCCAATCATGTTATTCATCGAGCTTACTTTGAATCTCTGATAAGGTTGTCTGGTAAATTTTCTGATGTCTTCCTGCAAGTGCGATGGCTTTTTTAACGTATTTTAATGCATTAGCGAAATCATTGGTATCAAGATAGACCTGGGCAAGATTGTTATACGCAGGTGCATATTTCGACCATTGCGCAATTATTTGTGAATAGTGTTTCTTTGCTTGTACTAACTGCATTGAGGAATAATAACTATTTGCCAACCCCATGTGGAAATTCTTATTATTGGGCCATTTTTTAATTGCTCGTCTATATGAAATAATTAATTCTGACCACTTATTTAATCTTTCAAGACTTACAAGTGCTTTAAGGTAACGCAGCTCATCAACAGCAACAGGAAATTCACCCGGTTTTAATATACGTAATGCCCAATAACCTGCTCGTGCCCAGGTACGTTCAAATAAAGCCACATTAACACGATGTTGTTTTTCCACACCTGAACGTAAAATAATTTCATTTTTAACAAGATCAAATCCAACCACCACAGCATAATGCCATTGTGGATACCAATTTAAACCCAAATTCTGAAATACTAAAACTGGTTTACCTGCTTTCACCTCATTAAGAAGATCTTGTAGTTGCGGTTGAATTAAATAGGGTATTCGTCCAAATCGACGCGTAGCTGCGATTAATTCTATTTGTAAACTACCCTTTTTTTCTGGTATGTAAACCAATGGTGTTAGTTGCTTTGGTTCTACAGTTATTCCACTGTCATTTAACACTGTTGCCAGTGCTGCAGGACCACATTGATACTTTTGTTGAGGGAAAAAAGCAGTTTGAGTTAATTCTATTGCAGGATAACGTATATTATAATTTGAATCATATAAAGCATCTGTTTGAGGTGTTCCGGCACATGCATTTAAAAATAAAAAAAATAATCCATAAAGTAATTTGTAGTGATAATTACTATATAGATTACAGAATATTTCAGATATTTTTCTAGATATATAAATTACCATTAATGCTTAATTTTCTATTACTAATGGTTCTTTTGATTCTTTTTTCTCACTTTCTGCATCTTTGGATTTTGATTCAGACTTGTTAACAAAGGGAAATAAATCTGTATAACCTGCAATATCAGTAAATAATAAAACTAAAAATACTACTGCAATGATCACCAGAACCTCTCCACCAGCTGGAAGCTCTGATATTTCAGCCGATAACGCAGCAATTTCATTGTCAGTCATTGAATCCAGTCGACTACTTACTTCGTCTGGTGCAACACCATAAGCAACCAACTGTTGCTCTATTGCGGCACGACTAATACTAATATCCAAATTTAAACTATTGAATTTATCAATTAAATTTGAATTTACAGTTTGATTGGTAGTAACAATAGCAGCAGAAACTGTCACGTTTAAACTGAAAGCAAACAAGGTAAATAATAAGATACCACGAAATAAAACTATTCTATGATAATAGTGAAAAAATAAACTCATCTAACATTCCTCAATGAAACCTGATTATATAATGATAGCGTTAAAAGTTATCAAAATTCAAATGAAATCGTAACCATTTGTCGCATTTTGGAATCTAATCACGTTGACCATTGTTAAAAAAGTCAAAAGAAAGGATAAGGATAAATTTTTTTAGTGAGATATCGATTTAACGTTTTTATCAATACTCACATTGTTAAAATTTTTAAAAATTTTACTCACATCAGTAGGAGCACCATGAACATGCTCCAGGTAGTCCGATTGCTCATGTCTATTCTGAGCAACAGCATCAATTCTTTCTCGAATTTCTGGGTGTTCCTGGATAAATTTCAGAAATGAAGCACTATCCACACGCACCATATCAACTTGAGTTAATGCGGATACTGTTGCAGTACGTGGTGCTCCAGTTAATAACGACCATTCACCAAAATATTCACCCGATTGTAAAATAGCGAGATTTAATTTCCGATTGTGATCAGCATGGCTTACTTTCGCTGTACCATGAATAATAATATACAATGCATCACCTGGTTCACCTTCTTGAACAATTGAACTCCCGACTGGCACGCTTACAATAGAAGCGTTATCCTGCAAACTACTTAAGGTACTTCTTGGTAAGTGCCTAAAAACAGAAACTGAACGTAATGCAGTTTCTGTAATTCTATTTCTATATCGACTTATAATAGCATCATAAAGCGCCGCATTTCGCAACACCAGCTGTTGCATTATTTCACCATCAAGCTCTAGTACAACACTTGGTTTACTGATACGAACTGTTGATACCCGAGGAGTATTAAACATTGCTGAAATTTCACCAAATAATTCACCGGTGCTTAAATGAGCTAAAACAAACTGTTCACGCTCTCGTTCCTCGCTAACTTCAACTTCACCCATAATAATGATGTAAAGTTTATTGTCTACCTGATGTTGCTGACAAAGTATTTCACCTTCATTAACATGTCGTACATTACCATGATCAAGCAGGTATTCTTTATCATCAATATTTAAAAACTGATCAAATGTTAATTCATTATCAATAACTTTAATAACTTCATCCTGGACATTTTCAGAAGAAATAGGGCTCATTATATAACTACCTCAATAACATGATGTGTATAAACAATATCGTCTTAATCTATTTTCTATTAAATCTAGAAGCGGACTCACTTCACATTTTAACTATAAATGATTCTTAATATTTTTTACTTCGAGTTTCCATAAATAATATGTGTTAAATAAAACGAAATACCTTTTGTATAGTATCACTAAACAACTGAAATTCAATTACTTTTAGCTTCATTCATCAGTAAGACTGTTTTAATATTTGCTATAAAGATAGCAGCACATTATTTTATTGCAAATAAAGTATTCAAGGCAATTTATTAAGAATATTTACACCAATTAAGTGATAATAGTGAACTACGATTAGCCTGATTATAAGTAACTTCACAAATCAAGATTAACTCTAATTTACTATGTTTTTACCTTTTGACCGAAAACCAGATTGGCATAATCCTCCCTATATAACAATAGCACTTATCTTGATCAACACCTTAATTTTTACACTTTATCAAACGCAGGACACATCACAATTTAATGCCGCTTATAAATATTATACAGACTCAATATTACCGGAAATTGAAATTCCTAAATACATT
>JBGMQW010000138.1:0-9827 GCA_048060815.1 Thiohalomonadales bacterium
CGCACTGATCTCATCACGGCGGACAGAGACGGGTAAGTTATCTGGAAATGTTGGCGTTGGTAAATTCGCCAAACGTTCGGCGCGAAGCAAGGCGGAAGCTCGAATATCCCGCTCCAGTCTTGCCAACTGCTGAGCATGCTCACTCGGGGTTTTCTGATGCTGCAACTTCGCAAAACGGCGACGAAATCGAAATTGATCGCGCAACATGCCATTGGCAATCAGGTCAAAAAGAGATTCTGTATTTGTAGGAGTATTCATCTAGGGTGTATTTTACGACAAACTGAGGCTAAGTTGAAACAGATGAAAGCTTACCATTAAGTTTATGAGAATTACCTGTTGTTTCTAGCACCCACAAATTATATTTAAATTTCACCAACTGCAATGTATATTCAATTTAATATGGCATGGAAAGACCTGACCCTGACGAATCCTGACGAATCGTGAGTCATTATCAGATTTGGATGTAATGCTATCCAGTGTATACAAGTCTATTAAAATTAAATCCAAAAAAGCCGAACAAAAGCTTTGGCTCAAGAAACGAAACATATGTGGGAAAGATAAAAAAATTCTAGCTTGTTTAAAAAAGAGTTATGACACCCGCATTGATCAATTGCTTAAATTATTAAGGTACCCATAGCTTGTCTTCCTGCTTTTTAAACGACTCATTACCTTGCCCCGCTTCGCCGCTATTACTAGACAACGATGCTTGGTTTAATAATAATATTCTGTTTTATCAGCCCACTTCGAGTTTTTATATTTTTGATGAAGCTTTTGAAATAATTTTTTATTCGATAACCCATTATAATTATCCCTAAAACAATTGCCACCACCTTTTTTGAAACAACCAATATAATAGTGCAATGCCTTAGCTTCATCAGTACTGCGTTTTCCCTTGTTATGCAGATCGATAACTTTTGAATAAAAATACAATGGGCCGCGATACGAATTATGTCGATAGTTAAATGGACAATTCTCATAATTCTTATTCGCAATAAGTTCAGCATGATATTTAATTCGTAGTGGCGCAGACATTTGGGTATGCAAAAAATAACCAATATTAAGCAAGCCATTAACATCATTTGGATTTTTACTGAGTTTTCTTGCTGCTGTTCGAATTAAGGAAAAATGATCAGTATCTTTTACTTTAGAGTATAATTGGTGTAATTCAGTATATTTTTCAAGAACAATATAACGTGTAAATAACTCGGTTCTGGCAGCTATTTTTGCTACCGTGTTCGATAATTTGTTATTGATGATATCAACAAGTATTTTTTCATCACAAATAGTTGAAAATATTTCAATATAAAGCTCTTCAGAACAACACACTTTTTCGACTTCAGAAAGTTGTTTCAAGTTATTAGTTTGAATAAAAATTTGAGCGATATTATATTGAATATGATCATGACTAATTTCGAGTTCATTTTTGGTTGCTAAATTTTTCCAGATATTGAGTGAGGCTTGCGAGTTACCTGTTTTGGCATAACTTTTTGCTTTGGTGATCCATAAGCCAACTGAAATTGGATCACTTGCATTCAATTCAGATATTGACTCCAGGATCTTCACCGACGCATCATATTTTTTATTTTGATAATATAAATACGATATTAGAAGTTGTTTAATAGATTTTTTTTGCTGCGAAGATTCAATAATTTTCAGTTTTTCCGTGTATTTTTTTCCACTATCATTTAAAATATAATACGAAAATACGGCCGGACTATTTGTTTCTGAGTAATTATAATTTTTAGTACGAAATCTAAGCCATTCATTATATGCGAGGTAATAACTGGGATAATAATTAAACTGTGGCTTTTTCTGTTCAAAATAAATCTGATAAGCCTTATTTAAATTATCCCCAACACGCTGTGACAAATTGACATAATCACCTTGTAGTAATAATAATCGAGTACCAAAACCATAGGCTGAAGTCGCATAAGTACCTACCGGGTAATTCTTTAAATAGTCAGAAAAATACAATTCAGCTTCAAGTACCTCGGCTTGATTGACGTTGTCTATACCTCTATTGCCATTCCATTCTCTCTGCGCTTGCACTAATTTTGTTCGACCTTTCATATAGCTGGATGCTTCTTTTAACCATTGTTCACTAGTTATATCTGCAAGTTTCGAAAAGTAACCTAAAGCACTATCAAAATCTTGTGAATAAAATGAATAAGCGCCATTAAGGTAGTTAACGTACTCATTACTGTGTTTGGAATTTTCTTGCGAGGTGAGTATTTTAAGGGACGCTAATACCGTTTCAAATTTTTTACTTGTATCACAAGAATCCATATTCAGTAATTTACCTCTTGCTGAAATTAACATCGCAACTTGAGCATCGTATAATTCAGCTTTAATTACAGAATCAATAAACGACATGGCCGAAGAGTAATTATTTGATTGGCAAATGTAATATTCAGATTCTCTCTCGCGAAGGTGTAAAAAAAGAATATTCTGTTCCGTCTCGCTTCTTTCTTTTTTTTGATAGTCATATACACGTATATTTCGTCCGTTTTCAATTAATTTCTCATTGACACTATTAATAAAACGCTTATATAGATCTGATTTATTCTGATCCAGATTTGAAGCCTTATTTGAAACAGTCATTGTATTTGCAGCTAAAATCGTACTTAATCTTGAGTATGAATAGGCTGCATCAATATATTGAATATTTTCTTCAACAGTGGCATCCGGATCAAAATGATACAATTCAAAATAATTAATATCGGGTTCATAACCATAACTTGGACCACCACAGGCAAACGATAAAACCGGAATATTCGTGATTAAAATCAATAGTACCGCTTTTTGTATTAATCTTATTTTTCTGTTATTCATCCTTGACTATCCATTCCCTTATTTTTGATAAAAGATAATTGAACCTTTATAATTCGAATTGTCCTTAATATTGTTATTTTTAAGCAATTGACCTTTCAACAAACCCGTTTTAAATGGTGCCTTAAGTTGCCGTAATTTCCTTTCATAAGATGTTATATTTTTAATCGGTCGTCTTCCAACATAAAGTTGATAAACAATATAATCAACAGTATTTTCAAATCGAGCTAAAGTGTTGCTATCAGCTTCCAATAACCATGTCCCCAGGCCAGTTGTGCTAAAAATTAAATTTGAATCAATATTATGTTTTATCTTTCCAAGATATTCAACATAATCTGCCAACTTCCGGGTTGCTGCATCAAAGTCCAATTGCACTCCAATCACTTTAACATTGTGTCGTCGCCATCGTGCTATATCGTGCTTAATTATTGACGTGACTGATGTAATAGTAACCAAATTATCTAAGCGATATACTAAATGGATATTATTAAAAAACGCAGGATAGGCGTATAAGCCCCGATGCCGATAATAGGCTTGATTCGTTTTCGTTATTTTAAAGTAGCCTTGCTGAAGATAAAGCTCTGCGTGTTTGTCCGGTATGTCATCAATACCGATTCCTCCCCATACCCAATAAGCTGGTACCGTGTTTTTACTAGTGATGGTATTCGTCCTGAACGCGACATAGCTTAGGACAGTGAATACAACAATGAAGATTAAAATGTATCTTTTAATTCGCAACAATATGAACCTGTGTAACAAACACCAATGCAAACAATACTAAATTGCCAGATTGTTTCTATTGTAATCAATAAATTATAAATAATCATTATATCATTCACTCATGCAATTACCCACGTAGAGCTACAATTTAAATGAGCCCCGCCACACCTCGCCCAAGTTCCATGCAGATTTTCGGCAGCTGGGTGGTCTTCCCAGACCCCGTTTCACCAGCAATAATGACAACCTGCTGATTGTTAATCGCCGCACTGATCTCATCACGGCGGTCAGAGACAGGTAAGTTATTTGGAAATGTTGGCTTAGGTAAATTCGCCAGACGTTCGGCGTGAAGCAAGGCGGAAGCTCGAATATCTCGCTCCAGTCATGCCAATTGCTGAGCATGCTCACTCGGGGTTTTCTGATGCTGCAACTTCGCAAAACGACGACGAAATCGAAATTGATCGCGCAACATGCCATTGGCAATCTGGTCAAAAAGAGAGTCTGTATTTATAGGAGTAATCATCTAGGGTGTATTTTACGACAAACTGAGGCTAAGTTGAAACAGGTGCTCAGTGACCTTAACTTTCAGGTGCATGTAGCGGACCATAAACTGTCAATTCGATTGCATACCTTGGCATAAAGGTAACCTTCGTTGCAGTCGCACCTTGAATTCTATCTATTCTATAAGAACGTGGTAGACCATCTTCATGTCGAACAGCATACAGTAATATATTCCCATCTTTAGTTTTTCTTAACGAATAAGGTTCAATTATTCGATGACTATTATCATACTCAAGCTCAATACAAAGTCTATTTGCCGCTGCAAAACGAATAATCTCAAGCGGCACACCTGTATGCCATGCTTGTGCCATTGAGGAGGACGCCAAGATTCATCAATATCGCCTCCCACCAAAATTGGGACGGTAGCTAAAACTTCTTTTTCTTGAGTCCCAAATAACCAGTCAAACACATCCGATAGTTCATCCCAAAACTTTTGAAATGCAGGGAGTACGGGTAGTTGATGCGCCAACATGTTTTCCCAATCGTTTTCAATATCTTGTCTTTGTGGCTGATTAGAAAGGCTTTCTATCGTTGGAACATCAATATTCTTAAACTGACATTTCTTTGCTAAGGTATCCAGTATTAAAGTACGATCTGGGTTTACCCCATCACGTCGATACAAGTGAACAACATCATATAAATCTCTTGGTCTTTCTCGTTCAGCTAGAGCACGCATTTTTTCAGCAAAGACTTCTTCAAAAGCACAACAAAAAATATGTATTCCCTCTTCTGGTCGATCAGAATAAGGATGATGTACTTCACGCATAACAGGCTTTAACACTAATATTTCATCATCTGTTAAATCTAACTTTATTCTTGGTACATCACCTCGCCTTTGCATTGGGCCTTATGCTGCAACTTCGTCAAACGGTGACGAAATCGAAATTGATCGCGCAACATGCCATTGGTAATCTGGTCAAAAAGAGAGTCTGTATCTGTTGGAGTATTCATCTAGGGTGTATATTATGACAAACTGGCGGTAAGTTGAAACAGACTCTAATGGATTAAGTCTGACATTAATATCAAATATTACTAACCCTATACTTTCTTTAATCTCTCAATCAATTAACCTAAAACTTCATTTACCATTTCACTTTTAAACTTTGACGTCGCGAGATCATGAAGCTTAATTGAATTCTCAATATATCCAATTTGATCTTCTATGAAAATAATTGGACTTCCACAAATTATATTTAAATTTCACCAACTGCAATGTCTATTCAATTTAATATGGCATAGAAAGACCTGATCCTGATGATGTAATCCATTATTTCACAGCTGTGGCTCTCTTTCAACGTGGTCGTAATTATGTAAATTCTATGCACGATTTTTAACCTCGATTGGCCTGTTTCAGACTCATTTCATAGTCGACAATTTCACTACTATAAACCGAACCGATTATATGGTTAACTACTATTGGAATAAAAGAGGCGAACAACTTGTCTATTTTATACTAAAAACAACTATTAAACTCCTAAGTGTCTGAATTAATAGACTAAACCTAAACACAATAATATGGATATTAACTATGGAACATAACAAAAATTCAATAAAGGATAAATTATTAACTGGTGCAGCAGTATTAGTTGGATTCATTGGCGACATACTAGAACCGTTAGCACCTTTTGCACTATACATGTTTATCTTTTTTTCCATAGTATTCTTACTAGTTGGAATTTCTTATTGGTTGCTAAAAAAACATCGCACCAAGCTACACCCAATTCTTACACAGTCATTAATAGTATCAATTACAACCGGTTTAATCTTTAGCATGCAAAGTTTCTCAGAAAGTGACAATGGAGTATTAGCAGTTTACATACCAGGAATTGAAAAGATGCAATCCACGCTAGGGTTGATTGAAAAAGACATAGCTGCCATTAAAATTGATACCACTATTATTAAGCAAACGACTAAAGAAATCTCGAGCAAAATTGATGTGCTCGGTGACAAACTGGGAAAGCAAGGTGGCATAATAGCAAATCCACAGATACCTGAAGAATGGTATCACAACGCCAGAATCTATGAAGTAAATGGCGACTTCGGTAATGCACGACTTGCCTACTCAAAACATTTTTTATCTAATGGTCGATATATTGACCCACATTTGCGTTTTCAAACATTTTTGAAAATACAGGAAGGACGAGCAGGAGCAAGTGAATTGTATAATGAAATGTTCTCATCACCCGATAGTCAAAAAAATTCTGTTATTACTTATGCGAAATTATTACTTAAAAACAGTGGCAGTAAACGTAACTTGATTCCCATTTACCTAAAAGACCACCCAGATTTTGCTCCTGCCTATTATGAATTAAGCCGCCTATATTCAAAGAATATAATAGGTGAACAGACTCTTGAAGATAAAAAGAATGAGAAAGAAAATTTAGATAAATTTCTAGCCTTAAACAAAAATGGCAAGTTTATTCGATATTTTATCGACAAAAATGAAGCTTCAAAATGGATCGAAGATGCAACTTCACGGTATGCTGCTGTAAATACTGTCAATAAAGAAATCTTTGTTAACCCTATTACTGTCAATGCAATGCACACAAGCGGTGCTGGCTGGTCGCTAGTTGTTAACGTGGCAGAAAAAGCTCACGAAGTTTATTACCGTCGAAAAGACCAATCCGAATTCACCAGTCTCGGGTTTAGAGCTTTTCTAGATCCCTTAACAAAAAAACCATATCCAAATACTGTATTAGCCGCTCCCGATCTTATGGGTAAGCAAAAAATCGAATTCAAATACCGTGATAATCAAGGTAAAATAAAAGGACCATTTGACTATATGTTCTATCCACTAAAAGAATTGGCAAATTACAATGCTGGTTTGATAAAACAAATGACAAATTCATGGGTTTCGTTCAGACAGTTTAACGGCTTAAGAGTTGATTTTGGCACTTTAATGACTTGGCGTTGTGGCATTGATACCGTTAAATACGGTGTCGATAAAATGTCACCTGACACCGTATTTAAAATGCCTGAATGTAATACCATTAACCAATATGCCACACCAAATGGCACCCTAAGTTATTTTATAGCCCCGCAGAAAACAAAAATGATATCGGTTCAAATTGATTATGCTAATGGAGATAAATCAAATATTGTCAAATTTAATGTTCCGGCGTCATGATATTAGTGATGGAATGATTGTTAAAAAAGGGGTTTACATTACCCCCTAAATATTAGGAAAACAAAGATCATAAACCGAGCATGCTCATTATAAATTAAACTAAATCACTCCAGCACGATCAGATCTCCTATAAGATACCGTCTGTCATTAGTTTCAAATACGACTTAGGACCAACCTGATCTTTGAAACGAACTTTGTAACCCACCGCAGCACCAACCTCAGTTTGTAATTCTTCGGCTATCTGGTTGGCAATGCTGCGCGCCGCCAGACGTTCGGTGCGAAGTAAGGCCGAAGCCCGAATATCCCGCTCCAGCCTTGCCAACTGCTGAGCATGATCATTCTGGTTTTTCTGATGATTTAACTTCGCAAAACGGCGACGAAATCGAAATTGATCGCGCAACATGCCATTGGCAATCAAGTCAAAAAGGGAGTCTGTATTTGTAGGAGTATTCATCTAGGGTGTATTTTACGACAAACTGAGGCTAAGTTAAATCAGATGGAAGTTTACGAGAATTGCCTACTCAATTCACTTGAGGCTATACCACGCACCACGACCAGCACCATGGAGTGTTAAATAACCCTGTTTAACCAGTGATTTAAAATGATCTTTAATGGTATTGCGACTAACACCAATAACCTTTGAGGCTTCACTTACTGTCACCCTACCGTGTTGTTTTGCTATTTCAATAATATTAAGAGAAATTTCAGGTAATGCCGCTACTAATATTTTTTCTCGTTTAAGTTTTACATCTAGTTTTGATTTCTGCTTTTGCAATGTTTGCAAAAAAAATAAAATCCAAGGCCCCCAGTTAGGTGCATCTGATTTAAGCGTCCCCTGTGTTTGTCTTAATGTTAGATAATAGTTTTCTTTATTGTATTCTACGATGCTTTCCATAGAACAATACGGAACATAAACATACCCCGAACGTAATAATAACAGTGTCGTGAGTATTCGAGACAATCGACCATTGCCATCCTGAAATGGATGAATTGACAAAAACACCACAACGAAAATGGCGATGACAAGTAATGGATGAATTGAATTACCGGCTAAAGAATCATTTAACCATTCAACAAGTTCATTCATTTTTCCAGGAGTGTCAAAGGGTGTTGCCGTTTCAAACACAATGCCAACACTATTACCTTGCTCATCAAATGCTTCAACATTGTTTGATAGTGTTTTATAGTCACCCCGATGTCGTTCGTCTTTTTCACTAAATTGCAATAAATCACGATGCAGTTGTTTAATGTGGTTTTGGGTTAATGGAATATCCTGCCAATGATTAAACACGGTTTCCATAACTGCAGAATAACCTGCCACTTCTTGTTCATCACGCGAGTGGAAATCTTTTATTTCAAGGTTTGATAACAGTATTTCAACCTCGCGATCCGTTAATTTACTGCCTTCAATTCGAGTAGAAGAACCAATGGATTCAATAGTTGCAACACGGCGCAATGCCACTAAACGATCTGGTGCTAATGCGCCTAATGCACGCCACGCACCCTTGAACTCATCAAGCTCCGCGATAACCGACAATATTTCATTCGTAATAACGATCGAAGTAGTATTAAACATTGTTTATAACATCCAATTAGACATCTGATTCCATCCAATTACATCCAATTGAACCTATTATATTTGAAGTAATTTCAGTGTTGTGAGTAGTTGAAGGGGTAATTCATCGATTCGAAGGGACATAGCGGTTTATAGTAGAAATCCATACATCAAGAATAATAGCTTCAGTAAGATAACTGGAATTTAAAATAAGATTTTTTTTACATCAAAGGATATTCTAAGATACTTCTAGAATGAACTATCTACTAAAACTATTTTATTAAACCTAAAGCCTCAACAGATATTAATAGTTCATCTGTAATATTATTTAACTCAGTGAGCAATTGCGGTGTAATTTCCAGGTGTCCTTCATACTCAGCAATGTTTCTTTGTTTATGACATTTATCAAGAACACGCCATTTCGCATTTTCCAAACCAATTGTATCTTGCAAACATTGAAAAACTAAATAACGATTATCAGAACGATAACCATGCCAACGCATTGCAGCCAAAGCCAATGCATGGGCTGCTCCATAAGCTAACGAAAATTGACTATCTTCAGATAAACTATCGATTTTAGCATCTTGTAACCGACGTTTTGCTGAACTTACCATACCATCAAATTCTCTTTGATCTGGTGGTTCTACTTTTAGTTTATTAATTTTTACTAAATTCTCTAAGTTCGTTAATGTCATTATCAGTTCCCTTGATCCATAATTTTGGTTGTTCCAATACTCTGGTTAAAAACGAATTTTTATCACTCAATTTAGTTTTGATTTGCTCCTTCGCATAAATAGAAGGATTAATGGGGCGATCAAGTAACTGTTCCGTATCCGATAAAACTGCCATTACATCAGTATAAGTTAGTGACTCAGATACAATAAACAAATCAACATCACTAGATGCCGTTTCTTCTTTTTTTGCAATCGAACCATAAACAAACGACAAATCAATCTTATCATCTAAAGCCCTTAATGCAGAACCAAGCACATCCACAATACCAAACGTTTTTCTAACAATAGCCAACAACTCCTGATA
>JBGMQW010000139.1:0-9588 GCA_048060815.1 Thiohalomonadales bacterium
TTTAGCAATAAATATATCCAAGGAAGTCAATTACCAATTATTGACTTTATGCAGCCTTGTTTAAGAAGCCAATTATGATGATTTTACAATTTACAAAAAGGATGGTCTTTAAACAAATAAAAAACAAATTTATGTAAAAACCTGTATTATCCACGCATTCATAATTTATAATGTCGAATCTTTTTTAAAATTATCATCAAAAATAATACAACAACAGTTATCATTAATTAACGCAAGGAAGCTAACTAATGTTATACAATAATAAAATTCGCATCTTTTTTTTACTTCTTTCTTCTACCTTTCTATTGAATGCATGCGGTGGTGCTCGTAGTGGAGTCCCTGGACCAAATATCGAGGCGGGAAACCTGGCGTTTAACAGTGCAACGTCAACCATTGCAGAAGGTGGCAGCAGTAATAAAGTCATTGTGACTCGAACGGGTGGTACAAAAGGTATTGTAAGTCTCAGTTATACTACAATCATTAATACTGCTGTTACTCCCGATGATTTCACCAAGGTCACTGACACATTGACTTTTGCCGATGGAGTCGATTCTCAAACGATAACCATACCAATAATAAACGACACGGAAGTTGAAGGTGATGAAATCTTTGGCGTGGCATTAAGTAAAGTCACAGGTGGGGCAACTTTAGGTATTAACAGCCACACTGTTATCATAGTAGATGATGATGTTATACAACCGGGAAGATTGGAGTTCAGTACAGCAAAGACACGTGTTACTGAAAATGGAAAGAATGCAACATTAACCGTAACACGTAAGGGTGGAATTTCGGGAACGGTTAAGGTTAATTATAATACTGTCGCCGGAACGGCCACAGCAGGCAATGATTATACTGCTACCAAAGGTACTTTAACGTTTGCCGAAGGTATCATATCTCAAACGATAACGATCCCTATTGTCGATGACACTGAAGTTGAAGATAACGAAACTTTTACGGTGGATTTAAGTACGCCCAGTGGTGGTGCAAGCTTAGGCGCAACCACAAGTAATACTGTAACAATAATCGAGAATGATGTTGCACAACCGGGAGTTTTAGCTTTTTCTGTTGGAACCTGGAGTGTAAATGAAGGTGTGGGTACTACTATGCTTACTGTTACTCGCACAGGGGGAAGTGATGGTATCGTTACAGTTAACTATAACACTGTCGATGGTATAGCCACTGCAAGCACTCCTGCAACAATTAGTGATTATACATCCGCAAACGAAACGTTAACATTTGCTGCAGGAGTGACTTCGCAAACAGTAATGCTAACTATTGTAGATGATACTCAAGTTGAAGGTAACGAAACTTTTAAAGTGAACTTAAGCACGCCTACAGGTGGAGCAAGCTTAGGTGCAAGAACAAGCAATACAGTAACAATAATCGACAATGATGTACTGCAACCGGGAACACTGGCATTTTCTGTTGCAACATCGGTTATTAATGAAAATGCGGGAATTACTATACTCACAGTCGTGCGTACGGAGGGGAGTGATAATAACGTTACGGTTGGATATGCTGCAGTTGCCGGTGGTACTGCTACTGAAGGTAACGATTACACCCTTGCTGGAAATACTTTAACATTTGCGGCAGGAGTTACTTCTCAAACGATAAGGGTAGCTATAGTCGATGACACTCAAGTTGAACCAGATGAAACTTTTACGTTACGGTTAACCGCACTTACTGGTAATGCAACAATAGGAGCAACCAGCACGGCTACAGTAACAATAATCGACAATGATAGTGTGCAACCACAACCAGGATCTCTGGCTTTTTCTGTTGCAACTTCGAGTATTAATGAAGGTGCTGGAACCGCCACACTCACGGTCACTCGAACGGGTGGGAGTGATGGCAGCGTCACGGTTAATTATGGTACTGTTGTTTCTGTCCCTGGTGCAGGAATTGCTACTGAAGTTGACGATTACCTGGCTACCAGCGGAACCTTAACGTTTGCAGCTGGTGTTACTTCGCATACAATACCAATCACTATTATCGATGACATTCTGGTTGAAGGTGACGAAATATTTACCGTGGACTTAAGCACGCCTACCGGTGGTGCAAGCTTAGGCGCAACCAGCAGCACTACAGTCACAATAATCGACAATGATGTAGTGCAACCGCAACCAGGAACTCTGGCTTTTTCTGTTGCAACTACGAGTGTTAATGAGAGTGCAGGAACCACCACACTCACCGTTACTCGTACAGCGGGTAGTGGAGGCATTGTTAGTGTTAACTATGCCACTGTCGCTGGTACTGGTACCGGTTTTGCAGCTGAAATTAGCGATTATATTGTTGCTTCCGGCACCTTAACGTTTGCAGCAGGGGAAATTTCGAAAACAATAACGGTCACAATTGTTGATGATACTCAGGCTGAAGGTGATGAAACTTTTACAGTAGATTTAACCGTGCCTACCGGTAATGCTACAATAGGTGTAATCAGTACAGCTACAGTCACAATAATTGACAATGATAGTGTGCAGCAACAACTGACTGTTACTACAGACGGTGGTTCAGGGACTGGCAACGTCACCTCTGTACCAAACGGAATAAATTGCGGTCTGACTGGTACAACCTGTATTGCGCCCTTTACTGCTACCACCAATCCGGTTGTAGTAACATTAACCGCAACAGCGGCGGCGGATAGTACCTTTACTGGTTGGTCTGTGGGTTGTACCGGTGTGAATCCAATCACGACTGTGACTATGGATGTTGCGAAAACGTGTACAGCTACATTTAATCTTAAAACGCAACCAGGAAACTTTACTTTAAGTTTAAGTTTTGGACTAAAACAACTTAAATTTAACTGGACTCCCCATCCTGGACCACATGCTGGTGCAGTTACCTATAATTTATTAGAATCGAATGGCACCGGGAGTGGATTTTCTCCGATAGCAAGTGGTCTTACGGGGACTTCAACTGTCGTTGATATCGAAGTACATAAGTTAGATTGGTTTAATAATAAATATCTTGTGGAAGCCTGTGTTAGTGGTGGTACTTGTTACCCATCGAACGAAGTTGTGACAATGAATGAGGCAGTAAAAGCTATTGGGTATGTCAAAGCCAGCAATACGGGGACCCGCGATTTGTTTGGAATTTCGCTGGCATTGAGTGGTGATGGTAATACCCTGGCCGTCGGTGCTCGTGGTGAGGATAGCAGTACCACTGGCATTAACAGTACACCAAATGAGGGTACTGGAGTTAATGCTGGATTAAATTATGATGCGGGTGCGGTGTATGTGTTTACGCTTCTTAATAGTGGCTGGACTCAGCAAGCTTATATCAAAGCCAGCAACACAGGTGCCGGTGATTTATTTGGAATTTCAGTATCACTGAGTAGTAATGGCAATACCCTGGCTGTCGGTTCTTTTTCTGAAGATGGCGGAACTACTGGTATTAATAGTATTCCCGATGAGTCAGCATTAAATTCTGGTGCAGTCTACGTATTTAGTCGTGTTAATACCACCTGGTCCGAGCAAGCTTATGTCAAAGCCAGTAATACCGGTGGTGGCGACAGGTTTGGAATTTCGGTATCACTGAGTAGTAATGGTAATACCTTGGCCGTTGGTGCGAAATATGAAGACAGTGGTACTACCGGCATTAACAGTACGCCGATAAGGGGCACAGCTGGTACCGGTGCAGTTTATGTGTTTAGGCGTGTTAACACTACCTGGTCTCAACAAGCTTATATTAAAGCTAGCAACACAGGTGTAAATGATTATTTTGGAGAGTCGGTCGCACTAAGTGGTAATGGTAACTCCCTTGCCGTCGGTGCTGCTTATGAAGACAGTAGTACCACTGGTATCAACAGTACACCAAATGAGGGAACTGGGGTTACTTCAGGAGTAAATTATGATGCTGGTGCGGTGTACGTATTTACACAAGTTAATTCCACCTGGGCGCAGCAAGCTTATGTCAAAGCCGGCAACACTGGCACAGGTGATATGTTTGGCATTTCAGTCGCATTAAATAATAATGGTAACACTCTAGTCGTTGGTGCTGATGGTGAAGCTAGCAGTAGCACTGGTATTAATAGCACACCTACTGAATCGGCAGTAGGTGCTGGTGCAGTTTATGTGTTCCGGCGAGTTAATACTACCTGGGCTCAACAAGCTTATGTCAAAGCAAGTAATACCAGTGGTGGAGATAGGTTTGGAATTTCAGTATCACTGAGTAGTGATGGTAATACTCTGGCCGTCGGAGCGAACAAGGAGGCCAGTAGTACCACCGGTATTGACAGTGCGCCTGATACGATATCAGCAAATGCTGGAGCGGTGTACCTGTTTACGCGAAGCAACACCACCTGGACTCAAAAGACTTATATTAAAACCATCAAAAGGGGTTCGGGGGATTACTTTGGAACATCAGTGGGTTTGAGCAATAATGGTAATACCCTGGCTGTCGGAGCTGATGGTGAATACAGCAGTACCACTGGTATTAACAGCACACCAAATAAAACAGCTCCAAAAGCTGGTGCAGTGTATTTATACTAATTTAAAAATTGAGATCTTGGGTTTGTCCGTTTAAATCGAGTTTACAGTCTGAGGGTGAAGTTCCCTCGGTCTGTATGGCTCTCGATTATTAGGTTATACCAATTCCGTGTCCACACTGCGGTGTCTAAATTTCTTATTCAAATATCAAGCAAAAATCCAATATAATAATAAACCCATTAAAGTATATTTAAGCAAATAATAAAGTTTCTGGTTATAAGCTTTAATTTTTTTTGCGCCTATCCTGATATAGTATACATAACTAAATACCTTGTTCAGAAAGCCAACTTTTTCATAAGTCCTCATTCTTTTAAAGTGAAATATCATCAAGATACAATTTGTTACATTATTTTAGAGTGGTGTAAAAAATTTATGCGGTACACATTAGAAATAACTACTTTTTTTATGCTTAATTGATTATATATATTAATTTTAGTGATATCCGGGTTAATTGTTCACAAAAAAATTGTCTACGACATACTCGAATTAAAACTAAAATTATGAATAAATTTGTTACTTGTGCGTCAATATCGTTGAGTTAAATTCAGATTAAAAAGAAAATTGGTAAGCTATTCGCTGTAAAAAGTACTAAATTTAATATGTTTGTTAATGAAAGATAAAATCAAAGACGATAATGCGCCAATATCATATAATTATTGTGTTGTTATTAATTTTAGGATCAATGGCATCATATTCAGTTGCTTATATGTTACACGAAGAACATATTAAAAGCACAACATTGAAATTTGAAAATTTCGCACGTGATCGACATGCTGTATTAAAGCGCAGTATCGAAGCTAGTGTTGCTGCCGGGTATTCCGTAATAGGTTTATTTGCAGCCTCAAATGTTGTCGATAGATTAGAGTTTAAGAAATATTCAGATTATAGTTTTAAAAATAAAAAATATATTAAAGCAGTAGAATGGATACCACGCGTCATTAATACAAAAAAAATAGACTTTGAACTTCGTGCCCGAAAAATATTTCCAAATTTTAAATTTACACAGCGAAATAGTTTAAATGAAATTGTAGCTGTTGAATCTCGTGCTGAATATTATCCAGTTTATTTTTTAGAACCATATAAAGGGAATGAAAAAGTATTAGGTTATGATATTGCAAGTGATCCTATTTTGAAAAAAGCACAGGAGTTTGCTATTGACAATAATATGCCAGGATCTTCTGGTCGAATAAGACTGGTTCATAGCAAAGTTGATAAATGGGGTATTCTAATGTTATTCCCTATTTATAGATCATTAAATAAATATAATGGGAAAGAGTTAATTCAGTGGCGTCGTAATAATTTAACCAGTTTAATTTCCATTGTAATTGATGTTGAGATTTTATTTGAAACATCTCTTTCATATTTACAACCAGCAGGTATTGATATCGTAGTTGAAGATGTTTCAGCAGATACAGCAGATAAAAAATTGTATCAGCGTATTTCACCTATACCTAAAACCAGTAGTAAAGTTAAAACTATAAATAATTCTGATCTGCGATATATTGACATTATTAATCTTAATAATCGAATTTGGCTCGTAACATTAACTCCTGCATATGGATATTTTAGTACATCAGTTAAACTTGAAGTTTGGTTGGTATTCTGGTCTGGAATTATAATCAACTTAGTACTTTTTATTTATTTATTAATGAGATACAAACGTGAAAAAATTTTACTGGAGGATAAAGAATTACTTGAGTTTAAAGTGTTAGAACGTACCAGTGATTTGGAAGAAAAAAATAATGAGCTTGAAACAGTCAGTTATTCACTTGCTCATGACCTAAGGTCTCCATTACGATCAATATCCAGTTTTTCACAAATATTATCTAAAGAAATTGATGATAAACTGAATAAAGAACAAAAATATATATTTGGTAGAATTATATCTGCCAGTCAGTACATGGCGGAACTAATTGAAGATATTCTGGAATTGTCGCGAATCAATAAAATAAATATTGAAAAAATTCATCTTGATTTAACATCGTTAGTTCATGATTTAATTAAAAGAATAACCCAGGAAGAATTACCGGAGCATCATGTGCAATGGAAAATTCAACCAAATGTAAGTGCTTATGGTGATTCCATTTTAATAAATTTACTCCTGGATAATTTACTAAGAAATGCTTATAAATTTAGTGTTAAACAATCTCAGCCACTTATCGAATTTGGCATGATAGAAAATAAACAAAATACTTATTTTATAAGTGATAATGGAATTGGATTTGATATGAAATATGTTGATAAAATATTTAAAACATTTCAACGTTTGCATACACGAGAACAGTATGAAGGAACTGGAATCGGTTTATCGACAGTTAAACGTATAATTGAACGTCATGGTGGGCGAATTTGGGTTAATGCAGAAAAAGATGAAGGTGCAAAATTTTATTTCACATTAAACAAGAATTAAAAATAAAATTTGTTATATTATTTTAATACTCACTATTCGCCCACCTGATATTAACTGATAATTAAACTTCCATCCTAGTTTATTTGTTAATCGTTCAACTAATACCAACCCCAGGCCAAAACCATAATCCTTTTCCTGTTCTGGATTATCTTTTAAATTTGAATTTTGATTTCGCAAGAGGATTGTATTTTTCTCCATACTGATAATAACAATTCCATCGGAAGTATATAGGAATGCATTACGCATTAAGTTTGAAATTATTATTCTAAATAATACGATAGGAACATTTATTTTATTAACACATTTATATAATTCAACTTCAACATTTTTATTTATCAACAAGTATCGATGATCATTAATAATATTTTCCAGTACATCATTAATTAATATTAAATCATTTTTTGGAATGGTTTCCGACTCACGGCTTAACCACAATAATGCTTCAGTGATATCCTGCATGCTTGCATTAGCGCGTTTAATACGGGTTATTTGTTTTTCATAACATTGTTGTATGCCTATTTTTTCCAGATATTCTACATTAGCTTGTGTTATCGCCAGGGGAGTTCGGAGTTCATGACTTGTAAATCGAAGGAACAGGTGTTCTTTTTCTAATAAGCTTCCAATACGTAAAAAAGCATTCTGTAGTCGATCTGCCACACCATTTAATTCTGCATAGTGAAAATCAGGTTTTTCCTGGTTAAGCGATTCCAGAGATAATTGTTCAGCCCAGGCATTAAGTGCATCTGAGCTGCGTCCAATTCGACGACCAAGATGATATATTAGTAGAACTGCTGCAGCAATAAATAATAACGCAAGTGGAAAGGTTATTAAAATTGTATTTTCAAATTCATTAGTTTGTTGTTCATTTAGCATCTCCGGAGGATATTTTCCAACTAAATAAAGGTATCCATTATCACTTAATAAATAACGCATAAAAACAAATTGTGTAAGCTCGTTATTCTCTTTTTCGTATTTCTCGATGCTAATTAATTTATTGTTTTTATGGTTTGATACTGGAAATAAATTTTTAAATATTTTTGGTGCTGTTGACCAATCTATATATGTATATAGATAAGCTTGAGTTGGTAATGGTGTATTTGGGTTTTTATTTCTCTTTAGATTATAATCATAACCAATAATTTCAAAGTCAATTTTTGTTGCAATATCAATTCCACGAATAAAATATTCTTCTAATAAAATGGTGTAAAAAAATACCAGTAACACGATTAAACCCAATAAATACCAGCGTAATTCACTTTTTATGGTTTTATTAGATTTAAATATCTTCACGTAGACTAAATCCTTGTCCAGTTAAAGTATGAATTAATTTTTTTTCAAAAGGGACATCAATTTGTTGTCGTAATTTGAATAAATGAACTTTAAGACTATTGCTGTCTGGTGGTTCATCTCTCCATACGGCTTGTTGTAATTGATTGCGTGTTAATACTGAAGGACTTGCGCGCATTAAGGCCTCAAGTAACTTCCAGCCTATTGGAGTTATAGTTAAAATTTTATTACCACGTTTAACTTCATGTCGTTGTAAATTCATTTCTAAATCGTCGACCTGAAATAATTGTACCTGGCCGCTTCGCCTATTAGATAAAGCGTGTATCCTTACAGCCAGTTCCTCTAATGCAAATGGTTTCACTAAATAATCATCAGAGCCAACTCGAAATCCTGCTAATTTGTCTTCGAGAGTATCTCGTGCTGTTAACATTAGAACAGGAGTATCTATTCCTGTTAAACGTAATTTTTCACAAACAGCTAAACCATCCATACGCGGTAAATTTATATCCAGCAGAATTACATCAAATTGACCTTGTTTAGCAATTTGTAATCCTGATTTGCCATTGTATGCAAAATCACATTGGATATTTTCCAATTTAAGATAATCAGAAATAGATGCGGATAAGTCGGGATCATCTTCCACTAATAAAACATTAATATTATTTGACATAAATTCAATTATTATAAAATAAAATATACTTTTCTACAAAATCAGGTAAATATCGATTATCTGGCTTTGAATTCAATTCAAAACGTCATATCGAATATTCAATAATACTTATATCAACAGTCCTAAGGTATTAAAAAGATCCTGTCTGGATTTTAATAAAATAATTTGACCATTAGTATTATGGCAAACAAGAGGTTATAGTCAGGTTAATTTCAGTTTATCTTTTAGCTTTTTTAAAAATAACGTAACTTATTCAGCGAGGGAGAGTAAAGTAATGGTTTTTAATTTTCTTTGGCGCTTTTGAATGGTAAAACATTTGACTTTTGAAACAAAATTCAACGTAATACTGAATAATTTATGCAGTACTTAACCTTTAGTGTTATTTTCTAAAATAACACTAAAGTAGTTAAAATATATCATGCTATCTGAAGATGATAAAGTTACTGTGGTATATGGTATAACTAACTTTATTAATCGTCTACTGCTTCAAATTCATATGCATCATATGCAGCAGTCGGATCAACAACATCATCACATGCTTGAACTATTGAGAATAAAGATAAAAACAAGATCCCTGACATAAAACTATAAGCTAACATTTTCATATTTCTCTCCTACGGTTGAGTATAAAAAATATCTTTACTGACTTATTATTTTCCCTTCTAATTTCTATAGTTGTGCTGTTTTATTGATAGTTATTTATTTAATTGAGTTTTAAATAAATAATAAATATT
>JBGMQW010000140.1:0-5796 GCA_048060815.1 Thiohalomonadales bacterium
ACTGATTGATAATAGTACCAATGAAAAAACAGATGAATTTTTTGCAACTGGTTCTGAAATTGTTCTTGATTATTCCGGTACCCCTTATGCATCTCTGGCATCTCTGGCTATGGCAAAAAAACTTGTTGATGAAAATAAATATGATGATGCTATTAAAAAATTAACCTGGATAATATCAGATACTAATGATGATGGAATTAAACATGTTGCGCGGGTTCGTCTTGCTCGAGTTTTATTAAATAAAAAACAATTTGATCAGGTAATTGATTTAGTTAAAGATCAACAAAGTGTTAGTTTTAAATTGGAATATAATGAACTACTTGGTGATGTTTATGTTGCAAAGCAACAATTTGCTCTGGCAAAAGAAGCTTATGAATCTGCACTTGCAACAAATATTAAAAATAAAGAAAAACGTGAGTTTATAGAAATGAAATTACATGACATAGTAATTACAGAAAAGGTCAGTACTGAAAAATCATGATATTACGTAATTGTTTTATAATTTGTAGTTTTATACTAATTACTTCATGTTCTACATCCCCATCACCTGTATTACCGCCAGTAGCCTTGAAGGCTCTTAATAATCAATTAAAAATTAATTTAATCTGGACACAACGTTTTGGCGAAGGAGTTGGTGAAAATTATCTAAAATTTCAACCAGCATCTTACCTTGATTCTATAATATATCTTGATTATGAAGGAGTTTTATTATCAGCTAATCGAAAAACAGGAACAATTAACTGGCGTAGAGAATTTAATTTACCTGTTTCCAGTCAATTTCTAATTCATGAGAATAAAATTATTTTTGGTACCAGTCAGGGTGAGTTAATAATGGCTGATCTTGATAATGCGCAAATGAACTGGCGTATACAATTATCAAGTGAAATTCTATCTAAACCTGCAGTTTCTGAAGGTTTTCTGATAGTTAATACAGTTGATGGTTTCTTGTATGGTTTGGATGTTGATACCGGAAATCAACGTTGGGTTTATAACAGAACTGTCCCTGTATTAACTTTAAGAGGATCATCTTCACCTGTAATAACAAATGGTATTGTTCTTAGCGGGTTTGATAATGGCAAGTTAATTGCACTTACATTGAATAATGGTCGAGTAATATGGGACACTACCATTGCTTTGCCAAGCGGTAGTACTGAAATTGAAAGAATTATAGATATTAATATTGTTCCTGTCGTAAAAGAAGATCTTGTTTATGTTGCTACTTTTCAAGGTAGATTGGCAGCGGTAGAATTATCGTCAGGTAAAATAATTTGGACTCGTGATTTATCAGTTTTTAATAATATTAAAGTAGATGCGTTTCGAGTTTATGTAACTGCTGCGGATAGTCGAATTTGGGCTTTAGATCGTAAGAATGGAGCGACTTTATGGAAACAGGATGAATTTATACGAAGAAATATTTCTGGTCCTGCTTTATTTCATGATCAGTTAGTTGTTGGAGATTTTAATGGTTACTTACACTGGATTTCTCGTAAAGACGGGAAAATATTATCTCGTACTCGACTAGGTGAACAAGTCTTCAGTAGTTATCGAGCTGATGATGTAAATGATTATTTTGATACCCATATATCAAAAGTAAAAAATATTATATCCGTTCCAATAATAATAGATAATGTTATGTATGCGACTAATCGATATGGTGATATGCATGCATACACTACTGACTAATACTTACATATTCTATTGTAAGTAAATTGTGAAAATTTAATCTGAAATTAATTTACTTAAAATATTATCATGAAACCAGTCATTGCTATTGTTGGTAGACCAAATGTTGGTAAATCTACATTATTTAATCGTTTAACGAAGAGCAGGGATGCTCTGGTTGTCGATATGCCTGGCGTTACTCGTGATCGAAAATTTGGCGAAGCTATTTTTGACAAAAAATCGTTTATTGTTATTGATACTGGCGGTGTATCGGGTGAAGAGAAAAATATTGATTTACTAATGGCTAAACAATCCTGGTTAGCCGTTGATCAAGCCGATACCATAATATTATTAGTTGATGCCAATGATGGATTAACTATTGATGATGAAAAAATCACTAATCGTTTAAGAAAGATTGGTAAACCATTCTTCGTTGTTGTGAATAAAATTGATGGTAAAGATGCTGATAGTGTCTCTGCAGAGTTTTATGCATTAGGTGTTGAAGCTGTATACCCTATTACTGCATCACATGGTCGTGGTGTAAATGTATTAATGACTGCAGTATTATTAACACTAAATACAGTTGTCGAAGCTGAAGAAGAAAATAAAAATGATGGAATTAAGATTGCAGTAATCGGACGACCTAATGTAGGTAAATCAACCCTGGTTAATAGAATACTTGGAGAAGAACGTGTTGTTATTTATGATATGCCAGGGACTACTCGTGATAGCACCTATATCCCGTTCGAAAAAAATGGTATCAAATATACCTTTATCGATACCGCAGGTGTTCGGCGAAAACGAAGTGTTAAAGAAGTTATAGAAAAATTTAGTATCATAAAAACTCTAAAAGCAATTGATGATAGCAATGTTGTGCTGATGATTCTGGACGCTCAAGAGTCTATATCAGATCAAGATGCAACAATTTTAGGGTTTATCTTAGATGCTGGTAGAGCATTGGTACTTGCGGTTAATAAATGGGATGGTTTGGAGACATATCAACGTGAAAAAATTAAAAGAGAGTTAAATTTAAAAATACCTTTTATTGATTTTGCAAAATTACATTTTATTTCTGCATTACATGGTACCGGTGTTGGTGATTTGTTTAAGTCCGTTAACCAGGCCAATGAAGCCGCCTTTAAAAACATTGCTACACCAAGATTAACACGTTTATTGTTTGACCTTGTATCCGCACACCAACCTCCTGTTGTGAAAGGCCATAGAATTAAGCTACGTTACGCACATCAGGGTGGCACGAATCCACCCATTATTGTTATACATGGTACAAAAACGGATTCATTACCAAAAAGTTATCAACGATATTTAATTAATGGCTTTAGAAAACATTTGAAACTAGAGGGTACGCCAATTCGACTTCAATTAAAATCCTCTTCAAATCCATACCAAACTAAACGAAAAGTTAAATTTGACAGAACCGTAGATAAACAAGGCAGAATTAATAAACTACATTCACGTAAATTAAATAGATAACTTAGAGTTAATTATTCACAATGTTCATTTTTTAAGCTCAGGAATAGGTGGAAGTAATAACTCAGGATCAATTCTTGTATTGTTCAGACTAACACTAAAATGTAAATGTGCTCCAGTCACTCGACCTGTTTCACCAACTTCACCAATTTTGTCGCCTCGGTTTAATTTTTGATTTTTTGAAACACTAATTTTATCCATATGGCAAAACATGGTAATTAAACCCTGGCCATGATCAACAAAAACCACATTACCGTTAAAATAAAAATTACCGGTAGCTATAACAATTCCATCTGCTGGTGCTTTGATTAATGTTCCGGTAGGGGACGCAATATCAATACCACTATGTGGTTTTCTGGGTTTGTTATTAAAAAAACGTTTTAAACCAAACCGACCGCTAACTCTTCCTTCTACTGGCATAATGAAATCCAATTTTACATTATTATTTTCAAGCCAGGTTTTAAATGCTTTTTGTGAAATTTTTTTATCACTTATTGCTCTCTCCAGATTTTCAGGGCTTAGTGATACCATGCCTTTATTTTTTATTGTAATATATTGTTTTTCATACTGTTTATCTTTCGTAGTAAAATATTGGGAATACTGTTTTCCCTCAGACGTTACAATTTTTAATTCATGTTTTCCAGGTTTAGTTTTTAGTGATAATCCAATAATGGCTTGCCAATTAGCACCATTTTTCCGTACCATTATTTTTTTGTTATTATATTTAACATTAGGTTTTTCTGGATTTTTCAAACTTAAATTTAAATCAATAACGGCAATACCACCGGGTACTGGATTATGAATTGGATATTTTTGTTTTTCCCTATTATTTTCTTCTATAGCATAACTATTTTGAGTAAGCAGAAAAATGGAAATACTAATTATTTTTAGTTTCTTCAACATGACAACTTAGTTCGCCTTCACTTAAAGTAATATTGACTTGAGTGCCTTTTTTAACTTCTGTATAACTATGAATTATTTTATTTGTATCACTAGCTTTTACTATAGCATATCCCCTGTTCAAGGTTGCTAATGGGCTAACAGTATTTAACGTCCGGGCTAATACAGTAAATCGATATTTTTTTTGTGTATAGTTGTTTTTCCACGCAGTATTTAATTGTTGAGTTAAATATTTATGT
Source organism: Thiohalomonadales bacterium (assembly GCA_048060815.1). Lineage (GTDB taxonomy): Bacteria > Pseudomonadota > Gammaproteobacteria > UBA6429 > Thiohalophilaceae > CAYQUC01. The sequence continues at coordinate 4,290 of JBGMQW010000140.1, forward strand.
CGAATTTTTAATTGAGATAATTTTTTAGATGGTTCAACATTATTCAAACGTGTAAAAAGATGTTCAAGTATGTTATTGCTATTTTTTAATTTTTGAACACAAATATTGTTTATCCTGAGGCTTATTTCATCTAATCGCTGCGCGATATTTTGTAAATAGTGACCAGGATGAACTAGTCGTGAATAATGTAGCTTAATTCTTTCAGTTCTTTGATAAATAAATAGTTTAATAGAACGGTTTAATCGTAATTGTATTTTATTAAGATTTTCACTAAGTATATTTTGATCTGGACTCACAAATTCAGCAGCAGCAGTTGGTGTTGCAGCTCTATGATCAGCCACATAATCAGCGATAGTGATATCAACTTCATGCCCAATACCGGACACAATTGGAAGCTTACATTTAAAAATTGCTCGAGCAACGATTTCTTCGTTAAATGACCACAAATCTTCTAAAGAACCACCACCACGTGTCAATATCAAGCAATCACATTCTTTTCTTTTTTCTGCGGTAATGATTGCGTTTGCTATTTGTGTTGCAGCTTTCGCTCCTTGCACTAGCACAGGGTAAATAATGATTTTTTGAACAGGGTAACGTCTTTTTAGTGTTGTTAGAATATCATGGATAGCTGCACCAGTTGGAGAAGTAACAATGCCGATACAGCCACTAAGAGCAGGGATAGGATGTTTGTGATCTAAGTCAAATAAACCTTCATTATTTAATTTATTTTTTAAATTTTCAAATTTCTTTTGTAATAATCCTTCACCTGTTTCTTCCAGATGTTCAACAATACATTGAAATTCTCCACGAGCTTCATAAAAACTGATTCGAGCACGGATAATTATTTTTTTACCATTTTCCGGAGTAACAGCAACCAGTTTATTTTTGTTACGAAACATAGCACAGCGTATTTGCGTAAATTCATCTTTTAATGTGAAGTACCAGTGACCTGAGGTAGGTACAGCCAAATTTGATATTTCACCTTCAATCCATAACAACGGGAATCCTGACTCAAGAACGGTTCGAACTTCTCTTGTCAGTCTAGATATTGAATAAATATCTCGAAAATTATTTTCCATAAAAAACCGTAAATTTACCTAATGTGTCACTTTATTATATACGCAAGCATAAAAAAAGGCCGGTGAACCGACCTTTTTGTTTGTTACAACGTTACAATTAACCAAAATTTGGTTTTGATTCTCTTTGTTCTAAATATTGTTTATAGGCATTTTGGGCTTGTCGTTTCGCTTTGTCAGCGAGTTTAACGGCCATGTCATAATTACCATCTTGTTGAGCTTTTTTAGCTTTTTTGATAATTTTGCCGGTATCACGCCATTCATAATTGACTTTTTTAGCTCGTGTATTCGCTTCTTCGGCGGCAGTAATTGAAGCTGCTGCGTCATTTTTATTATGAGCTGTATCAGGTGATGAACTACAAGCGGAAAGCGCTAAAGCTATCGCTACTACCAGTAAAGCTATTTTTTTCATTTTTTCCTCCAAAAACTTC
>JBGMQW010000140.1:5806-9400 GCA_048060815.1 Thiohalomonadales bacterium
ATTATCAGCAACATAAACCGTTGAATGTTTCGGAACTTCTATTTTATATTTATCTTAAATCTTATTAATCTGTATGCTATATAATAGCATCAGAACAAAACCTTTTTTAATTTTCTATTGATTATATCGGCTATTATGCGCATTTTGGTTAATATTTAGCAACCATTTAATCAAATTAATTTGCACATTAATCAAGCCAATACGCCATTTTCGCTGGGTATAATAGATATTATAATCAACTGTTTAACCTCGAAGGATTATACAGAATGCTACGAATAATTGAGGATGCCCTTACTTTTGATGATGTTTTATTACTTCCAGCCTATTCTACAGTTTTGCCTAAAGACGTTACTCTAAAAACACGTCTCACCAAAGCAATAACACTCAATATTCCCATTTTATCAGCTGCCATGGATACTGTTACCGAGTCAAAATTAGCAATTTCCCTTGCACAAGAAGGGGGAATAGGCATTATTCATAAGAATATGACTATTGTGGAGCAAGCCAGTGAGATCCGTAAAGTAAAGAAATTTGAAAGTGGTGTTATAAAAGATCCTATTACAATATCACCTGAAACCAGCATTTATGAGGTTGTCGAATTGACCCGAAAACACAATATTTCGGGTGTTCCGGTTGTTGACGGTGAAGCTTTAGTTGGTATTGTCACTGCTCGCGATTTACGATTTGAGCTTAGACTTGATGAGCCGGTCAAGAATATTATGACCCCAAAAAATCGTCTGATCACCGTAAAAGAGGGTGCTAGCCGTGGCGAAATTCGTAAATTATTACATGAAAACCGAATTGAGAAGGTTTTAGTCATTAATGACAATTTTAAGTTACGTGGTTTGATTACAGTTAAAGACATTCAAAAAGCATCAGAGTTTCCTAATGCTTGCAAAGATGACTTAGCTCAACTTCGGGTCGGTGCTGCAGTGGGTGTTGGCGCAGGAACTGATGAACGAGTTTCAGCATTGGTTGAGGCAGGTGTTGACGTTATTGTCGTTGATACAGCACATGGACATTCACAGGGCGTAATTGACCGTGTTGCCTGGGTAAAGCAGAATTTTCCTGATGTCCAGGTAATCGGTGGAAATATTGCTACAGCAGCTGCAGCAATTGCATTACGTGATGCTGGAGCTGATGCAGTTAAGGTTGGTATTGGTCCAGGTTCAATTTGTACCACGAGAATTGTTGCTGGTGTTGGTGTACCACAGATCACGGCTATCGCGAATGTTGCTACTGCATTGCAAGATTCAGGGATACCGGTAATAGGAGATGGCGGAATACGCTACTCTGGTGATATGGCAAAAGCGATAGTAGCTGGTGCTGACTGTATCATGGTTGGAAGTATGTTAGCAGGAACGGAAGAGGCACCGGGTGAAGTAGAATTGTTTCAAGGGCGCTCCTATAAATCTTATCGAGGAATGGGCTCAATTGGCGCAATGGCCAATAAAAATGGCTCAAGTGATCGTTATTTTCAAGAGAATAGTGAAGCTGATAAGCTGGTTCCTGAAGGAATAGAAGGGCGCATACCATTTAAAGGACCAATCAGCTCCGTGATTAATCAGCTGTTAGGTGGTTTACGTGCCAGTATGGGGTACACCGGTTGTGCCACCATTGAGGAAATGTGTAGCAAACCTGAATTTGTTCGAATTACCAATGCTGGTGTACGTGAAAGCCACGTTCATGATGTTACCATTACAAAAGAAGCACCAAATTATCGGGTGTAGTACTCACATTAATTAAACACTGGAATAGTCCAATTGACTAACAAAAAAAGTTCCTCGCAAAATATTCATAACGATAAAATTTTAATTCTGGATTTCGGATCTCAATATACACAGTTAATTGCCCGACGGGTTCGGGAATGTGGTGTCTATTGTGAAATTCATTCTTATGAAATGTCTGAACATGAACTTACAAAGTTTTCACCAAAAGGGATTATATTATCAGGTGGCCCTGAGTCTGTTACGTTAGATGAAACACCACGGGCGTCTAGTTTGGTGTTTGAACTCGGTATTCCCGTTTTTGGGATATGTTATGGAATGCAAACCATGGCAGCTCAACTCGGAGGTGAAGTAACGTCATCTGATTCACGTGAATTTGGTTATGCTCAAGTCAGGGCTCGAGGCCATTCAGCATTATTACGAGACATTGAAGATCATACAAGTGAAGAAGGATTTGGCTTACTCGATGTCTGGATGAGTCATGGTGATCGTGTCGAAAATTTGCCTGACGGTTTTAAAGTTATCGCTAGTACCGACAATGCTCCATTGGCCGGAATGGCAAATGAATCTAAAAGATTTTATGGGATTCAGTTTCATCCTGAAGTAACGCACACACATCAAGGTGAACGAATATTACAAAGATTTGTTAACGATATTTGTGAATGTGATGATCTATGGACACCCAAAAATATTATTGGTGATAGTATTATTCATATTCAGGAAAATGTTTCTGATGATGAAGTTTTATTGGGTTTATCCGGTGGAGTTGATTCTTCAGTTGTTGCTGCAATTCTACATAAAGCAATTTCAAAAAAATTAACCTGTGTTTTTGTTGATAATGGATTACTCCGACTAAATGAAGGCGATCAGGTAATGTCAATGTTTGCCGAACATATGGGAATTCATGTGATTCGAGTTGATGCTGAAGAACGTTTTCTGAACGCACTGAAAGATGTTACTGATCCAGAAAAGAAAAGAAAAATAATTGGTAATCTATTTATCGAAATTTTTGAAGAGGAATCTGATAAGTTAACTAATGTTAAATGGTTAGCACAAGGAACAATTTATCCCGATGTTATTGAATCTGCTGGAGCTAAATCCGGAAAAGCGCATGTAATAAAATCACATCATAATGTTGGTGGTTTACCTGAACATATGAAACTTGAATTAGTTGAACCTTTGCGTGAATTATTTAAAGATGAAGTTCGTAAACTTGGTGTAGAATTAGGTTTACCTTATGAGATGGTTTATCGACATCCATTCCCCGGACCTGGTCTGGGTGTTCGAATTTTAGGTGAAGTAAAAAAAGAATATGCTAATTTATTACGTCGAGCAGATGATATTTTTATAACCGAATTACGTAATCATGATTTATACGATAAAGTTAGTCAGGCTTTTGCAGTATTTTTACCGGTTAAATCTGTTGGTGTAATGGGTGATGGGCGACGTTATGATTATGTTATTGCTTTACGCGCGGTAGTAACGATCGATTTTATGACCGGACGTTGGGCGCATTTACCCTATGAATTTCTGGAAATAGTTTCAAATAGAATTATAAATGAAATAACAGGGATATCTCGGGTTACCTATGACATTTCCGGGAAACCACCAGCCACGATCGAGTGGGAGTAAATTAGCTATAGAAAATAATTCTAATGGACATAAACTCTGATATTGATCCTGAAGCCAATGATTTAATCTGGATGCAATACGCCTACAATCTTGCTTTACAAGCACAACAAGAAGGCGAGGTTCCCGTTGGTGCTGTGTTGGTAAAAGATAATAATATTATCGGTGAAGGCTGGAATCGACCAATAAAAAATCATGATCCAACAGCTCATGCAGAAATTATAGCATTGCGTGATGC
>JBGMQW010000141.1:0-6686 GCA_048060815.1 Thiohalomonadales bacterium
AATAAAGTGATTTCAGAAAAATTAAATGGAAAGAGTTTTAGTGAGATTGAAGATTTTGCTTTAGATGTGCAACGACGATTTGTTTTAAGCCAACCAAATGATGATATAAAAAAAATAGTTAAATATAAATTAAAATAAAATTCAATTTACGAGTCTGGAGGCTCGTTAAATTTGAAACCAATCCTTATATTTCCAAAGCCAGAAATTAAGAAACGGCCTATAGGAAAACGACAAGCTCGAGCCAAACAACATATCCCAAGTCATGCTCGTCAAAAAGTAAGACTAGTTACTGCTTTTAACTTATTAGAAACAAATTTCAATAATGGTATTTTAAGTGTTGATCCTGCAGGATATGCTCCAGAAAGAACTTTGGTTTTTGAAACTGCAGGTTCAATTGATGATTTTTATAACGCTGTATCTAAAATTGCAGGGCTTTATTTTCTTCAAGAAATTCTAGGTGCTGATTTCGAACCTGATGATGACTATTATACAATAAATAAAAAAGGTCAAAAGAAAGACACAACACAAAAAAGTTTTGTTTATTTAACAATGGCGAACCAAAAAGCGCTTAACCAGATTATGAGTTATTGGAATAACTATAAAAATCAAGAAGATTTTAAGTTTCCAAATGGTCTTGCTCCATTAGGACATTTATTTGATCATCTTAAAAATATAAGATTTTGGGATACTGATGACAGACTTTATAATACTGGGTTAACAGAAGATTGGAAAATCAGAGTAGCTGAAGGACAAGATGTTGTCCCTGTAGAAATTGAACTTTGGTATAAGTTAGATAATGAAGTAAGAACATCTAAAGAAACTCGAATTAGAAAATTAATTAAAAAATTAGGTGGAAATGTTTTAACGACATGTGTAATAGGTGAAATTCATTATCATTCTGTTTTAGTCAGTATTCCGGTTAAATCGATCAGTCAGTTTTTTCAGGATAATCCGTCAGAGATTGAGTTAATGCGTTGTGATGAAGTAATGTTTTTTAGGCCATCAGGTCAATGCATGACACCACTTTTTCAAGCTGATAAAGAGCACGAATACATTGATGAAAATCCAAAAGATAAATATGATGAGATACTAAATGAGCCAATAGTAGCTCTATTAGACGGACTACCATTAGGACATCACGATTGGATTAAAGAGCACATTATTATTGATGATCCTGATGGGTGGTCCTCAGCCTATAGTCCTAAAGATCAAAAACATGGTACAAGCATGGCATCCTTAATAATTAGAGGTGACATGCAGTCAGCACAACCTGCAATATCTAGAAAATTATATTGTAGACCAATTTTAAAACCTGAAAATACTTTTTCAGGAGATTCAATAGAACGCATTCCAGAAGGTGTTTTACCTATTGATCTTGTTCATCGCGCAGTAAGAAGAATGTTTGAAACTGAAGATGACAACATAACAGCGCCGACTATAAAAGTAATTAATCTTTCAATTGCTGATCCAAAACGTCTTTTTGAATATCAGATGAGTCCATGGGCAAAATTAATAGATTACCTCTCAGTCAAATATAAAGTGTTGTTTGTAATAAGTGCAGGCAATCATATTTATGATCTTGAGCTTGGTATTACGAATGAGGAGTTTAATAAACTTTCTAGCGATGATACTGAAGCATTGATTATAAAATGTATCTCAGATACGACACATTTAAGGCGATTAATGTCTCCAGCCGAATCAATTAATGCTTTAACTATTGGTGCATATCACCATGACGAATTTAGTGGACATATAAATCCATATTTTGATCGCAATATGCCAAGCACTATTAACCCCGTAACCTGGGGTAAAAAAGGTCAGTTAAACCTGAATTACTAATGCCTGGTGGAAGAGCAACATATAGGCTAAAAGGATTTGGTGATAAAGATCCCGCTATTCTTCAAATACTATCATATGAAAGTCCACCTGGTCAGAAAGTTGCACATCCTGGAAAATCAGGTTCATTGAAATCTTATGTGTACACTTTTGGGACTAGTAATTCAGCAGCACTTACTTCTAGGTTATTATGTTTTCTTTATGACACTTTACAAGATTTGCATGGTTCAAAATATGGTGAAGTTCTTTCAAGTCAATATGAAGCTGTTTTATTGAAAGCTTTGATTTGTCATGGTGCATCTCTTCCAGAGTGTTATATGAAGTTAGAGGAAAATTTAAAAAATTCTACAAACTCAAAACAATTTAAAGCTATTACAGCTAAGTATTTTGGTTTTGGAATTATGAATGAAGATCGTATTCAAGGTTGTATTGATGAACAGGCAACCATAATTCAATGTGGGGTAATTAAAGATGGTGATTCCCATGTTTATAACTTTACTCTTCCAGAATCTTTAAGTGCTAAATCTGATTTTAGACGTTTAATTATAACTTTGTCATGGTTTTCACCAATTAATCCTCAAAATTCAACATACAGAAAAGCACATTTATATTTTGAACCAAAAACAAACAAGAAGAAAGGAAATCATTTAGCCATTCAAGATCGTGAACTTCAATGGCAAATGGTAAAAAATGGCACTGTTCAACATGAGGTATTGAGTGGCAGTCTTGCTTCTCCTTATGCTAAGGGTACTAACCTTGAAATAGTAGTTGAATGTAAAGCACAAGCAGGTGCTTCAACTGTTGAAGTACCGTATGGTCTTGTTGTTACTTTAGACGTACCAGATAGTAAATTACCAATTTATGAAGAAGTTAAAGCTGGTTTAGAACTTGAGTTTACTTCTTTAGTTTCCTCAGGGAAATTACTTACGCCATAACTATTCAGAAATATTTAAAATAAATCAATTTGAAGATATTTAATTCCTGGGAGGAATGGCGTGGGTTTAGAATTAGGGCTACCTGATATAGAAGTGGATGGTGATGAAGTTAGCGATTTTGTATTAAAAATATAAAACCACGTCCTTAGGACGCAAAATAACTTAGACACCTAAAGATTGTTAACACAATATTCAAAAAAAATTATACTTATTTTATAAGATTTGTAATAAGGAGTGAGTTAATGCCGCGTGTCCGAAAAACACTGGTGTCGATAGACGCAACACCCTATTACCATTGAGTTACCCGTTGTGTTTGGCATGCCTTTTTGTGAGGCAAAGTTGCCCATTCAGGCCAGTCATTCGAACATCGCCGGCAATGGATTGAAGATAAAATAGAATGACTGACCTCATTAGCGAGTTAAATACCTAATAAACGCGTACATAGCATTTCTACTCGAATAGAATTATTCATCAACCAATTCAACCACAGTATCAATAAATTCATTTGACAACCAATAACCTTTGGTTTGCATATCTTCGAGCAGGGGTTTAACTAAAGTAATAAGTTTTTTTTGTTTAGCCTGTATTAATATGCCTGCTGTTCCAATAACAGGTATACCTTTGTTTTTAGCATATGTCTTACCTCGGTGCTCATCAATCAGGAGTGGAATACAATCATGCTCAAGTGAATATGTTATAGCGCTTGCTTCACCCTGATCAAGCATGTCAGCAAGATTTTGATCAGTAATGTTTACTTCTACAATACGAATCCAACCTTGCTGTATTCCAGCTTTAACGGATTGCAAAGTATTATCTTTGCTTGGTTCGAGTTCAGATAATACGCTAGCAGTAATAACAACTTTATGGTATAGCGATTGTAACAAACCTAATACATTACTTTTCGATAGAGCAATTAAAGGACCTGCATCAGCAATAATACAGCTTATTGAAATTGTGATAACTCCGCAGTTATCTCTTCTTTAGATTGATCGGCTGCATTGATGTTATATTCCGCCATCAGAGAAAGAAAAGAGACAAGTGACATGCCAGCAAGTTTGGCGGCTTTTGCTTGCGTCAGGATATGATGTTCTACCATATGCAATGCGAACGCTTTTTCTAAGCCTTCATGAAGTGTGCGATCATTAAAGGGGATAGCAATTTTCACTGGCTTACCATGCGAAGTAATAATCGCAACAGAATCATCTTCGATAAAGCGATTTTCTCTTATTTCGCGTGATGTATACGTTTTAATAGTCATGGTAAACTCCGTTTATTTTATCATTATATGTCACAATTTGGACATAATCACTATTTTATTACCAAATAGTGTCATATTATCATCCTAGATTCCGCAGTTGAACGCTGTGCAGTCTAATCATACGCGAGGATAAAAAAGGCAGTATCACTAAATCAATTCCGCCAATATTAAACCGACTGCAGCTCGATTCCAAAAACTGGTTGTATCTAATCAAAAACTTTGAAAGTCCTTTTAAAAATATGGTGGACTCTGCACTGAATATCAGAAAAGCCTGATATGCTTAGATACAAAGATTCTTCTTGGGAGTATAGGAAATGTCATCTGCAATGCATGATATAAAAGAACAGGTCAAACACTTACCTGATGGCACCAGTATCGAAGATGTCCAATACCATTTATATGTATTGGAAAAAATTCGCAAAGGGCGTGATGATATTAGTCATGGTCGTCATTACACAACAGAAGAAGCCAGTGATCTACTTATTCATTCAATCTGTGTCTAAAAATTGACAATGCCAATTCGTAATTGGAACATGGCTCTCAATAGGTTTATTATGATTGAATATCAAGTTGACGACAATCTTCATGTGTCGGCGATTTCGATACAAGTTGTAATGGGTAACCACATTTCAAGGCGTGAATGATCATCGGGGTCGACTGGTAAAAAATTATATTGCTGATAAAACGGAATGATTTGTGGGGTCATTGCATCAACAAACAGTCCAATCGTTGAAATTTGTTGTGCAACCAGCACCGTTCGATAGATGGCGTCAATTAATAATCGTTCACCTAAACCAAGCCCTTGTTGTGAACATGCCACGGCAAGGCGTGCCATTTTCACCGCACTGAGTGGGTGAGGATATTTATTATAATCCCTGTGGTCAGGTGGTGTTGTCACCGAATACCCTGTCAGTGTGTGATAACCAATGATTGTGTCAGGTGCGGAGTCGCGACAAGCGACATAGGTTTTTGAAATGTGCTTTGCGGTTTTTTGTCGGGCTTGTTGCTGCAAGAACCGGTTTAATTCTGTAACACCACAATCAAATGTTTTTCGATCATGATGCCGGGTGACTGCGTCAATGATTATCGACATTCACCGTATCCTTGTAGCGCTGTGCTGCTTTAAGCAACTTATCATTGGCTTTAGGTGGATTTTCTAAAGCGGCAAATAAAGCATCAGTAGCAGCCATTGAAAGATGCAAGGATTCAGTCCGTTCAATCACGCTACGCGCTTTTTCCATTGCTGACTCAATCAGGAATTGTGATAGGCTTGCGCCGGAATAATCTGCGGCTCGCTGTATAATTTCCTGGATCTCTGAGGAAGTTCGAGCAACTAAACGGGTTTCTTTACGTTCTGTATTGGTAGCCATTATCTCACCTGTGTTTTTAATCGTCTATCTATGGTGTCATTATGGCATACATATTTATAATTGTCTATTTGTATGCCTATTGAGCATACATATAATATCAATATGGGCTTTTAACTTATTGATAATCCTAGATTCCGCAGTTGAACACCGTGTAGAGTAGTCTTGAGTATTCGATTTGGGTGAGGGGGAAAGCAAAATTGTTTGTCACGCCAAGTTAAGCGCAAGTGTCAAATAAATTCTCCGGAGTCAGAGACCCGGTGCATGTATAAAAGTTTGTTGTCGGAACTTGGGAGATCCTGTACATGAAATATATAAATACGAGTTAGATAAAGTCATTGGAGTCCCTATTTTTTTAGTGACGAAACTCGATTACTTGCTGTCTTTGGTTGTTACACTAATATGCATATCTACATTTTAAGGCGCTTTCCAGATGATTTTGTCTGGTCCATCTCGCCTCGCATGGCTACCGACACCGTGCCATTGAGGTAAGCCGAAGGGCAGATCGAATCGTGGAATTACAGTATAATCTTCATCGGTAAATGTATCGCCATAAGGCTGCAGGTCAACTATGCTATTGTCGTCTGGTTCGATTAGAGGACGCAGTTCTTCGAGAGCATTGTTCCAATTTTTTACCAACGCCTGTTCGTCGCGTGCCGATGGATGTGTCATTTCGACAACTTTTAATTCACTGTTTCGTGGCCAACGAGCAACAGCGTCCTGGGCACCTCGACCCACTGCCAGGATAACGTGTGCTGGATTTGAATCCAGTAATCGATCCAGCCATTCATTGCGATAAGTTAATATCGGTGCTTCGCTACTCAACTTTTTCAGGTTACCCATAAATTGTCCATAAACGCTAAATAGATAGGTGTTTAGCATTATATATGAGCGGTTTAATCCTAATTTATGGAAAAATCCTTGTAAGCGCTGCCCGGAGTGACCGACAAATACACGTTGTGCTACTATTTCATTTACCGAGGGATCCTGGCCCAGCACAATCAAGCGGGCGGTGTCATCGAGTCGACCTCGATAATATACGGGACCAAATTCCAGGCGAAATTCTGTTGGGTGTTGTTGGTAGAATTCCAGGGGTGCTCGACTGAAAAAGGCCTCCCACGATGGCGGTGGACCAGCATCAAATGTGGACGTGCCAGAGCCTGCTAAAATAGTCTTGGCACGACTAAAAAATTTGTTCTCGGCGAAATCATGCACATCATTAATACCAAAGGCCTGCTGTAATAACCTGGCATCGTTGGCGGAAACACCTTTGAGGGCATCAGGTGTGGC
>JBGMQW010000141.1:6786-9274 GCA_048060815.1 Thiohalomonadales bacterium
ACGTTTGCACCGCCCGCACCGGTGTTAGCGCCAACTCCGATAATCGGACCAATATAATGATCCTTAAAGCCAGCAGCAAAAATATCCGTCGCGCTATAACACAGGGGATCGACAATCAAAACCACGGGTCCGAAATAACTTTGTCCAATATTGTTACACTTGGCTGGATCGCTTATTGGGTGTCCCAGTGAGTAGGTTGCACCGGTTTCCACTGACTGGCTAATGGAGCTAATCCAACTTCCCAACTCAAGTCCGGGAAAACGGCTGGATTTTTTGTGATTGCGACAAATAGTAAGATTAAGCGGGCTATTGATAAATTGGGCGCGCTCGGGTTCAATCTGCCTCGGTGTGAGTACCTGCAGTAACTGTTCAGCGGCATAAATAAGACCGCCACCGTTATCACGCACATCGATGATTAAACCATTATTGGAAAAATACTCTGTTAAGCGAATAAATTCATTAACGAATACATCGGCATCCTGGGTATTAAAGCTGTAAATGCGAATATAGCCATATTTTTTTCCATTTTCCTGGATTACTTTTGCGCTGAATATTCCCGGTAAGATTGTTTCAATTGCGCGTGATGCGCCAGATTGACTATCGTCTTTGGGTTTACGTTTTTTTCCAATAACTGCAGTTTCAAACTGGGAAATAGGTGGTATATACAAGACTTTTTTGCTTTGTTGAATATCATCGGTGCTGTCATCAAGCCCCAATGCGCTAAGCTCTTTATTATCACCGTTTTCCAGGACATTGTTTCGGCTAAGTCCTGGTTCAAATACCAACCAAGCCTGACTCCACTCTTGTACCTGGTTGTACTTATCCACATAGCGTACTGTGACCCATTCTTCTTCAGGAGGTAAACCATGGGCAAGGGGTCGTATTGTTAACGAGTTTAAACCACGCGCGTGGCGTGCGGCCTCGTTACTACCGCCTTGGTGTTCAGCGTTGTGAAGTACGGCTTGATGTATCGGCATACCATTCCAGTGTGTGACCACAACGCCTATTTTAAATGAGTCGGGTCCGGCATCTCCAATTAATTTAGATACGATGTATTTTTGTCTGCCATTTTCAAAAATTTGTTCTATAAAAAATGGTAACCAGGCACTTTTACCCAAAAAAGGGCGTGGCAGACGATAACGGGTGTGGAGGTCACGAAGCGAATTAAAAATGTGGCTGATCTCATTATGAAATTTAATTTCAGAGTTTAATTCACCTTCTACGGATCCATTAAGGCGATGTTGTAATAGTCGCAGCTGTTGCATGGGATCCACGGCATGCATGGCGCGCTTTAAGGGTAAATGCACATAGTTTTCATCAATAACCAACATCGCCTGTTGAACAATGCGTTTGCGGTCATCCAGATTGAGCTCGCCTGAGATTCGTAAAAATGTACTCAAGTCACGAGTGGTTTGTAACAGTTCCGGTGCCACATGCTCTTTTGTTTGTTGAAGAAACTGGCCTGCCTCGGGTAATGGAATGGTTTCACCGTACAAGGGTGGCAGTCCTATTTTGACAAACTCAGGTAAGTTGCGGGCAGCGACGAGTTTATGCAAATGAGTGTGATCATCGACTACGGTAATGTCTTCTAGCTCGATGGGTTCGGTAATATAAAAGGAAAGTGGTTTTGGGCTGACACCGAGCGCAGTTTCAATTTCAAGATCGTCTTCTTCAAGGTCAAGGTCGATATGCCAATGAGCACCTTCATTATCCAGGCTACCTCCAGCAAAACCGTTTGCCAAAGTTTTGTCTAAATCCATCGCCAGGTTTGGCAGGTTGGCCATGGCATTTTTCAGTCGGCTAGTAGCCTCTGTCAAGCTGAGTTGCCCCACCAGGGGATCGGTTTCGGCTTGTTTCAGGTTGAGGATTCTTTTCGAGCGGCCAATGTTAATTGTTTCTGTGCCGGGCCCGAAATCTTTCATCAGTCGTATCTGTCCAACCCGTGGCACGCCATTGATGAGGGTCATGGTGATAGACGTTTCACGCGCCTCTATAAGGCGCATATAATCATCACCTTGTTGTCCGTTTATTGCGATCAGATCGGCGAGTTTGCCAGCCTTGATTGATCCAAGATGCTCATCCCAACCGGCGATACGCGCCGGATTGCAGGTAACCATGGCAACAATATCTTCGGCACTAAAGATATTACCTTGTTCCTGGTTGGCTAACCACGCGACTTTTAATTCGCCAAGTAGATTCTTTGATCCACTGGGTGCCCAGTCTGATCCAAGTCCTATATCAACGCCTGAATTTTTTGCAGCAAGTAGATTTGCGGTTGCTCCGTAGAGCAAATAATTAGATAACGGGGACCACACCATTGAACCGCCATAGTCAGCAATAATTTGAAAGTCTTGTTCCTTTAGCGCGGTACTGTGTATGCCACAAAATGCGTCATTAAGAGCCCATTCGCCATTATCCATTTTTAATTTTAAAAACCAGCCGCGCGCGGTTTTGTCGGTACCTTCACTTAAATGTTGCAGGTAACATT
>JBGMQW010000142.1:0-9271 GCA_048060815.1 Thiohalomonadales bacterium
ACTTAGTGTTACGTTGCATGTTGTACCACTAGAGCCAAAGAGTGTTAACTTTTATTTGTTCGCAGGTGTTTTAATTATTATTTCAATAGTAATATCATATCTGATCATTCAATCAATACTTAACCCTATTAAAAAGCTTAACAATATTATTAACGAAATAGAATCAAGATCTGATCTAAGTCATCGTATTGAAATAAATTCAAATGATGAAATCGGAAATACTGCACTTGCATTTAATCAAATGTTAGATAAATTTCAAGCTTTTGTTCAGCAAGTAAATAGTTCTTCTGCGCAATTAACAGCTGCTGCAGAACAAGTATCTTCAATTGCAAATCAAAGTAGTGCTCAGGTAATGAATCAGTTAACGGAAACAGATCAAGTTGCTACAGCAATGAATCAAATGGCAGCCACTGTACAAGAAGTTGCTCGCAATGCTACTGATGCAGCATCTGCAGCTAGTAATGCAGATTCAGAAGCAACAAGTGGTCGTGATGTCGTTCAACATGCAACAACTACAATTCAGGAATTAGCGAATGATGTTGATAACGCTGCTGTCGTTATTAGAGAATTAGATGAACACAGTGACAGTATTGGTACTGTTCTTGATGTAATTCGGGGTATAGCAGAACAAACTAATCTATTAGCATTAAATGCCGCAATCGAGGCTGCACGAGCTGGAGAACAAGGAAGGGGATTTGCAGTAGTAGCCGATGAAGTTCGAACCCTGGCAAGCCGTACACAAGAATCAACTCAGGAAATTCACGCTATGATTGAAAAGTTACAATCAGGTGCAAAGTCTGCCGTCCAGGCCATGGAAAAAGGACGAGTAAAAGCTCAAGAAGGTGCGCAACAGGCGGGGGAAGCTGTATCATCACTTCAAGCAATTACATCTGCTGTTAGTATTATTAATGATATGAATACTCAAATTGCAAGTGCTGCAGAAGAACAAAATGCAGTAACTGAAGAGATGAACCGTAATATCACCAATATAAGTCAAATATCGTCGCAAACTTCAGAAGGTGCCGTACAAACTGAACAAGCGAGCAATGAACTTGCTCGATTATCTGGCGAGTTACATCAATTAGTCGCTCAATTTAAAATTTAATTTTATATTTAAATTTGTTGATTTATTTTTCTGGGTTTTCGGTTTTCATCTAATGCTACAAAAGTAAGTGTTGCTGTCGCAACACGATCACATTCTTCTTCCCCTCGTTTACGTTGTGCATAAGCAATAGTGCTTACTTTCATTGATGTTGTCCCAATAGATTCTATATTGGCAAAGATACTAACTAAATCACCTATATACACCGGTTTCAAAAAATGGAAGTCATTTACAGAAGCTGTCACTACACGGCCACCAGCATAACGATAAGCTGCAACACTACCCGCGATATCAACTTGAGACATTAGCCATCCACCAAAAATATCACCAGAAGCATTAGTATCTGCTGGCATAGCCAATACCCGTATTAATGGTTCTTGATGTAGAGGAAATTCGTCAGTATGAAAAGTAATAATTAATGGCCTTTATATAATTCATTAATTTCATTTTTAAATAAATTAATGATATTAGCCCGCTTAAGTTTTAGTGTCGGAGTTATAAGTCCGGCTTCGACTGTCCACGGGTCTAGTGTTAAAATTATACTGTAAATTTCAGTATATCCCGGGAAACCTTTTAATTTACTTTGTATTAATTCAAGTGTATTTTTAATAATTTTTGGATTCGTTAAACAGGAAGGAGCAGACTCTTTCATACCAAGTTTGTTTAGTAAAGGTTTCAATAATTCTGAATTTAAGACGATAACAGCTGATAAAAACGGTTTACCTTCACCAATGAGCATTACCTGGTCAATAATCGGATCGCTGGAAATTGCCAGCTCAATATCTGATGGAGGAACTTTTTCGCCATTCGACAAAACAAGAATTTCTTTTAATCTACCAGTAATATATACATGTTGACCAACAATTTTTGCTTTGTCTCCTGTATGTAACCAGTTATCATTATCTATTAATTGATGAGTAGCTTCTTCATTATTCCAATATCCCATCATCACACCCGGACTTTTTACGAGCAATTCATCCTTATCACCAAACATAATCTCGACATCAATTAGTGGTTGTCCAACACTTCCAGGTTCATTGTCATCCAATTTATTTGTACAAATAACGGGACTGGTTTCAGTCATACCATAACCTTGTGATATTGTTAACCCCAGCCCAATAAAAGTTTTTGCTATATCAAGTGATAATGGTGCGCCACCAGAAACTGCTAAACGCAAATTACCACCCAATTTTGCCGTTATTTTACCTGCAACCAACAAATTTAAAATTGGCCAGAAAATTAGCATTAATTTCCATGACGTTCTTTTTTGTGAATATAAAAAACGTTGCCAACCAACTTTAACTGCCTGGTTAAATAAAAAACTGGCAACTTTTGATTTTTGGCTCAAACCTAATTGTATTTTATTATTTACACGTTCAAAAATTCGAGGTACTGTAACTAATAATGTCGGTTTAATCGTTTGTAAATCTTCTCCTAATTGTTCAATTGAACGTGCAAAAGCAACTTTAGCTCCACACAAAATAGGTAAGTAATAGCCTACAGTTCTTTCAAACATATGTGATAATGGTAGAAAAGATAAAAAAGTATCATCAGGACAAAAATCTTCTGTTGCAGAACATGCATACGCATTCCATAGTATATTTTTGTGGCTTAACATGACACCTTTAGGTTTTCCTGTAGTACCTGAAGTATAAACTATAGTTGCTAGAGAATTTTGGTCGATATCAACAGGTTCGGGCAACACGTCTGATGATTCGTCTATCCAGCTAGCTAGATTTGTATAACGATCATTTTGTATACCTGTTATAGTATCTATTGATATAAATCTTTTAATACTTGATAAATCTTTCATTGCTTCATTAATAATAAGCCATTGTTCCTCAGACTTAAAAACTATTAACTTAACTTCTGTATCCTTAATAATATAACCCGTATTTTCAGCACGATCATTTATGTATAAAGGAACTACAATTAATCCCAGGTTATATGCTGCTTGATCACAGATAACCCATTCTTTACAGTTTGGTAGCATGATTGCAATTCGGTCACCCTTGGTAAGACCTTCCTGTTTCATCTTGTTTGACCACTTTGCAATTAACAAAGTCATTTCAGACCAGCTTGTATTATCCCACTTTGATGTCCCATGATTGTATTGCTGATATGCAATATCATTTGGATTTTTTTTAACTCGAGTTAAAAAAAGATGATGGAGACTGCTTAAGTTTTGATAGTCTATATAATCCGTTAAACTGGTCAAAATTGTTTTCCTTTAAGCAAATACATTTGACCACCCTTCATCTGGTTTAAAGCGATCACCAAATGTATGTTCTAACTGCTCAAGTTTTTTTAGTAATAGATCAGTTCCTCTTGATTCAGTATAATGAATAGGGCCACCTCGAAACGGCGCAAAACCTGTACCAAAAATTATTCCGGCATCAACCATATCATCGGACTCAACAACTCCTTCGCGTAAACATGATATTGCTTCATTCACCAAAATCAGAATCAGTCGATCACTAATATTGCCAGGAGTATTTGATGACTTACCCTGTTTTTCCTTAACTGGCTTACCTTTATTAAACGTATAAAAACCTTGTCCTGATTTTTTACCTAATTTTTTATCATCAACTAATTTACGCAAACTTGAAGGAACTGAAATATTCATAGTTTCTGACAGGTTTTCTGCTACATGCAGGCAAATATCCAACCCGACAGTATCAGCCAGTTCAATTGGTCCCATTGGCATTCCAAACGCTAATGCTGCCTTATCAATTGTGTAGGCTGGAATACCTTCATCAATCATAATTACAGCTTCCATAAGGTAGGGCATTAATATTCGATTAACTAAAAATCCGGGAGTACTGTTTACAATTAATGGAAGTCGATCAATCTTTTTGGTAAAACTTGCTGCTTTGTTATATACGTCTTCATCTGTTTTTGGTGTTCTAACTATTTCAACCAGTGGCATCATTGCAACTGGATTGAAAAAATGCAAACCCACTAACCGATTTGGTGATTTTAAAACACTACTTAACTTCTCGATTGGAATACTGGATGTGTTTGTTGCTAAAATTGCATCTTCTTTTAATTTGGGTTCTATTTCTTTATACAATTCCTGTTTTGCATCAATATCTTCAAAAATAGCTTCAATAACAATATCTGCTTGCGGTAAACTTATGCCTTTATAATCGGGTATAAGTCTATCTAATGCTTGTTGCACCAGCATGGGGTTTTTTAAGCGTTTTTTATATAATTCATAAGCTCGTTGAATTACACGTGCAAGAGTTTCGTGATTTTGATCTTGAATTGTAACCTTGAATCCTTTTAATGCGCACCAGGCAGCAATATCGCCACCCATAATACCACCACCGATAACATGGATGTGTTTAGGAGCGTATTTGATTTTAGAACCAGAGCTTTTTAATTGTTCTTTTAATTTAAATACCCTAACAAGGTTCTGGGCTGTTTTACCAACTAATAATTTTGAGACAGACTTGGCTTCTTGCTCCAACATTTTCCTGGGGTTATCGTAATAACTTACCCATAAATCGATTAATGCATAAGGAGCAGGGTAGTGAACACGACTGGCTTTTTTTGCAACATTTTTTTCTAATATCTTAGCTACTAGAGGACGAACAAATTTAAAATTAATAAGTGTATCTAATGTTTTTTTTGCTTGTTCCTTTTTCGGTTTTTTTACAACACTTATAGCCGCATTGATGAAATGCCGCCGTGGGACAGCGTAATCCACAAATCCCATTTTTTTAGCTACTTTTGCGATATAACTTTTCCCTGTTAACATCGCTGTCATACCCGACATTGGGCCAGCAGCACGAATCATACGTAAACTACCACCAAAACCTGGATGAATACCTAATAAAACTTCGGGAAGTCCAAGCCGTGTTTTAGGATCATCTTCTGCAATTCGATAATCACAGGCAAGAGCTAGCTCCAAACCTCCACCTAAACAATGTCCGTGAATTAATGCCACAGTAGGGCACTTCAAATCTTCTATCTTATTCATAATGTTATGCCCACGTTGAATAGCAGCCAGAGCATCTTCTTCTGTTTCGAATTTGGTAAACTCATTTATATCAGCGCCGGCGATAAAGCCGTTTTCTTTTGCAGATAAAAATATGACTCCTTTAGGGAGATGTTCCTTTATAAAGTCAAGTTCCTGTTCAAGCTCTAACAAAACATCTTTTGATAAAATATTTGTATTTGAATTTTCTTTATCAATTTCCAACCAGTGAATATCATCATTATCGCGTCGTACGTTCCAGTTATTATATTTATTGGTACTCATAAATTAAATTTCCTCAACTCTTTCAATTAATATTGCACCACCTTGTCCGCCACCAATACAAAGACTCGCAACGCCTTGTTTTGAGTTCATTCGTTTTAAAATGCTAAATAAATGCAATACAATTCTTGCACCAGATGCACCAACTGGATGACCAAGACTAACGCCACCGCCATCAATATTTAATTTCTCAGAATCAATTTCACCGAAAGCTGACTTTAAACCCAATTCTTTTTTACAATATTCGTCATCTTTCCATGCGGCTATATTTGCTAATACTTGAGTTGCGAAAGCTTCATTAATTTCCCAATAATCAATATCTGAGATTTCCAGTTTATTTCTTTTTAATAATGGTGTCATCGCATGAACTGGACCTAATCCCATTTGAGCCGGTTCTAAACCCGCCCATTCAGTATCGATAAGTTTACCTAAAATGGGAAGATTATATTTTTTTACTGCTTTCGCACTTGCCAGAACTAACATTGATGCACCATCAGTTATTTGGGCACTATTTCCTGCGGTAACTTTTCCAAAGTGACGATCAAAAACGGGACGTAATTTGGCAAGTCCTTCAACATTGGAATCTTTGCGAACACCATCATCCTGGCTATAAAATTTACCACTAGTACTGTATATCGTATCTATTTCTTCCAATAAATTATTATCTTGTGCAGCCGACAACCTTTGGTGGCTTTGTGAAGCATAATTATCCATTGATTCTCTATTTATATTAAATTTATATGCAAGATTCTCTGCAGTTTGTCCCATATTTAAACCCACGGTTGGATCAGTTAGACCACAAATTAACCCAATTACCGGTTTTAAATGCTTTAAACGTAATTGTCCAATCGTTTTTAATTTTTGCATGAATGTTTTGCTGGCGTATAAGTCACTTAACCAATTCACCATGATGTCATTAAATAAAATCGGTGCATGACTCATAGATTCTACGCCACCAGCTAACACAATTTCAGCTTTGCCAGTAGCTATATCTTTCATAGCACAATCCAGTGCTTGCAGTCCTGATGCACAGTTTCGTTGTACAGTCCAGGCTGGAACATGGATACCACATCCTAATCGTAATGCGATGGTTCGTGCTATATTCGCTTCATTCGGACCAGGCATTACACAACCAACAATAACCTCATCAATATTCTCAGCACTAATTTTCTGTCGCGCCATTAATGGTCGTGCGCACCCAAGCGCAAGATCGATTGCTTTAAATGGACCAGGACGGCCACGAGCCTTAAGAAATGGTGTTCGATTACCATCAACTACATAAACATCATGAAGCTGGTTAGTTTTTTTTCTTGAAGTTGCTTTTTCGCTAGTCGCTGCTGTCGTTGTTGCTGCAACAACTTTCTTTTTTGATGTTTTTTTCTTTATAGCAGCCATTTTTCCCTCATTAAATTAATCTTTGAAATCGGTTGAAAAGTCGTCAACTTTTATTACATCACTACGTGCTTTTTCAGCTGTACGTAACAATACAGCTTCATCTTTTGTAATTATATTTTTCTCAACAGCAGCATCAATTAAACCATTCATACCTTTAAAGCCGGCATCAAAATCACGTAACTCACGATATACTTTTCTTTCAATGTGCTCTGCAGTTATTATTTTAACTAATGCATCATCAATTCTGGCAACTTGTTGATTTACATCTTCCGGTATAAACATACCTTTAGTTAAACGATCCCGGCATTCAGATGGAGCTAATAATAATTCAGCAAGCTTACTACCTAATTTATCTGAAGGTGGAGAAAAGTGTCGTCCTAATGGAAAAATTAATAAACGAATGATCCATGAAGCAGGTTTAAGCGGGAGATTCGACAATAAGCCATCCATTTTCTCTTGTATCGTGTATAGTGTATCTTCACATACCCACTGCAGTAATGGCACATCTTCTTTTTGTGATCCTTGATCTTCAAAACGTTTTAATACTGCTGTTGCAAGATATAATTGACTTAAAATATCAGCAAGTCTTCCTGAAATTTTTTCTTTACGTTTTAACGAACTACCTAACAACATTATTGAGGTATCTGCGAGTAATGCAAACGCTGCGCTTAATCGAGTGACATGTTGGTAATAACGTCGTGATTTTCCTTTTGCTCCAACAAAAACAAATAATGAACTTGAAAGCGCATGATAAAATGAACGACTGGCATTACTAATAAAATATCTAATATGTCCAAATAAAGCGCGATCAAATTTTTCTAATGACTCATCCGATTCATCCGCATTAACTGCATCCATTTCCTGAAAGATATAGGGATGCGATCTAACTGCACCTTGACCAAAAACAATCATGGAGCGAGTTAATATGTTTGCACCTTCAACCGTAATACTAACGGGAATACCCTGGTATGCACGTCCGATAATGTTCTGAGGACCTAAACAAATACCAGCACCACCTAAAACATCCATTGCATCATTTATTGTTGCACGCATACTTTCGGTAAGATTGTATTTTACAATTGCAGATATAACTGAAGGTTTTTCTCCACGATCTAATGCAGTGGCCGTTAATGTTCTGGCTGCGTCCATTTTATAAGTTGAACCAGCAATTCTGGTAAGTGCTTCTTGAACACCTTCAAACCGACCGATTGGTAGTTTAAATTGTCGACGAATTCGAGCATAACCACCAACAGAGCGACTCGCCAATTTACCGGCACCAGTTGATAAAGCAGGTAACGAAATAGAACGACCGTCAGCTAGACACTCCATCAGCATCCGCCAGCCTTGACCTGCACGTTCTGCACCACCAATTAACCAACTAATTGGTATAAATACATCTTTACCACTGTTTGGACCATTCATAAACATAACATTGAGAGGTAAATGACGACGACCAATAATTACCCCCGGAGTATCCGTTGGTATCAAGGCACAGGTAATGCCTAATGATTCTTTATCACCGAGTAAATGACCGGGATCATATAACTTAAATGCGAGACCAAGAATCGTTGCAATTGGACCCAGAGTAATATAGCGTTTTTCCCAGGTTAACCTGACACCCAACACATCTTTTTCACCATTGTAATCTTGCTTACAGACAATTCCAAAGTCAGGAATTGCTCCTGCATCGCTACCTGCATCAGGACTGGTGAGAGCAAAACAAGGAATTTCTTCACCCTTTGCTAAACGAGGTAAATAATATTCTTTTTGTTCATCTGTACCATATTCCAAGATAAGTTTACCCGGTCCAAGTGAATTTGGAACCATCACAGTGACTGCTGCTGCAACACTTCTGGTTGCTACCTTCATTACTATTTCCGAATGAGCAAGAGCAGAAAAATCTTTACCACCATACTTTTTCGGAATTATTAAACTTAAAAATCCTTCATCTTTAATGTATTTCCAAATTTCTTCTGGTAGATCAAAATCTACATGGTTTAACTCCCAATCATTTATCATTTCACATAATTTATTTACTGGGCCATCAACAAATGCTTGTTCTTCTTCAGACAAATAACCGGGTTTTGATTGTCTGATTTTTTTCCAATTTGGTTTACCACTGAATAATTCGCCATCCCACCATACTGTACCTGCATCAATAGCTTCTTTTTCAGTATCCGACATAGGCGGAGTTATACGCTTGAATAATTTAAATAGGGGTAATGAAATCCATTTAATACGCCAGTTATTACGTGGATCCGAGTTTAAATCCGTCGTACTTGATGTTTTCATTTAAAACTCCTGCAAATTAATATAATGATATTGACACTCTAAAATTTAAAATGTTTCATATTTATAGTTAAGAATAGATTATGTTTTCGATAATTAACTGAACATAGATCAATAATATTATTGTTATTCAACTAATTTACTCTTTGTTAACTATATTTAAAATTTAACTTATTATTATCCTAGATTCCGCAGTCTAATCTTACAAAGGAAGATTAGAC
>JBGMQW010000143.1:0-9221 GCA_048060815.1 Thiohalomonadales bacterium
ATCGATAACAACAATGTTGGTATAACCCTGTTTTTTAAGTTGAACAACCAAGTTTTGCCCAACTAAACCAGCACCACCGGGAAGTAAGATTTTTATATTTTTATTCTTCATTGTTTTAAAAATTTAATTTTCTAAAAATAAATTTTGGTATCATTCGGATTACCAGCATAATTAAAAACCAAAATGGTGGGATGTAGGCAACGGCTTTTTTTCTGCGTATTGCTTTCACAATATATTTAGCGGCTATCTCTGGCGATACCCATAACAAACCTTTTTTGCAATCCTTAGTCATCGGAGTATCGATAAATCCTGGTTTAAGCGTTACTACTGATACACCCGAGTCAAATACTTTATATCGTAATCCTTCCAGATATGTAGTTACCCCGGCTTTCGCAGAGCCATAAATAAAATTACTTTTCCTGCCACGATCACCAGCTACTGATGTTATTACAGCAATACAACCTTTTTTATTTTTTACTAATAAACCACTAATCATGGTAAGTAAAACCACCACGCTATTATAGTTTGAGTTTATTTGATCGATTGTTTTGTTAATATCCAGTTCACATTCATTTTGCTCGTATAGTACTCCGTAAGCTACGAATAATAGATCAATCTCGATATTTTTAGCGTCAAGATACTTTACAAATTCAATTCGCTTATTTTGATCATCAAAATCAAGAATGTAGCTATCAACGGAATTTACACCGACTGATAACAAATCTTGTTCAACGATATTAAGTTTCTCTTTATTTCTTGCAACTAAAATAAAATTTACATCTTCAGCTATATATAGCCGTGATACACTTTGTGCAATCGCCGATGTGGCACCAAGAATTATTATGTTCATTAATCGATCACCTTATTCGTTTACTCTGCGCCAGAAACTTGATGAGAATTTAGGGTCAATAAATTCTTTAAATTGATTTAATTTTGAATAAGATTGCTGAAAAATTCGCCTGGACATTACAGCATCTTTAGCAGGATAAATTGCTCCACCAGCCGAACTAACGATATCATTCATGCTCTCTAATAATTTTTTTGTCTGCTTTCCTCGGCGAGAAAAATCCATCGCTAAGGTAAAACCCGGTCTCGGAAAAGATAATAAACCGGGCGATTTAATATTCCCAAATTTCTTAAGAACAGATAAAAAAGATGAATTATCCTCGTTTGAAACTATTGTTAATAATTCAGTTAATATAACATCTGCGTCTTTTTCAGGCACGACGCATTGATGTTGATATAATCCGGATTTACCGTAAATTCGATTCCAATGAAGTATATTATCTAACGGGTAAAAATATTCTTCATAATGGCTTAAGTCACTTTTATTCTTTTCAATTGACACTGCATTTCGAATGTAAAATGCATTAAATAATTTCACAGTATGTTTATTTAATGTTTTAACGGGTAAATTAAATGGAACAGTCAATTTCTTTTTTAGGTGATTAAATTGAGCTGTATCAATATCACTTGTATTACTTGACGTGGCATGCTCACCAGTAAAATAAACGCCACGCCCAAGTTGTTCACCTTTCGCAAGAGTATCGATCCATGCAACCGCGTATTCAGAATGTTGGTTTTTTTCCAACTCCAGATAATGTTGTAAATTGTCAATTTTAACTGCACTCATTGAAATAAATTCATTTTTTATTTTTTTTAGTTTAATTTCAACCCAGGTTATTAAACCCGTTAAACCCAGTCCGGCTATAGTTGCGTTAAATAACGATTCATTATTAGTTGGTGAACACAATAATTTTTCACCATTTGATCGATGTAATTCAAATTGTGTTATAAAACAACCAAATGTTCCGGTATTATGATGATTTTTTCCGTGAACATCATTTGCTATCATCCCGCCTATTGTTACATAGCGAGTCCCTGGTGTTACAGGTACAAACCAGCCGCTAGGAACGATGACTTTTAGTAAATTATCAAGCGTAACACCCGATTCAATTCGAATAATACCGGAGTCTCGATCAAAGTTTATAAAATGATTTAAATTTTTAATATCAATTAAAGTTTGTGCTTCATTTAAACAAACATCACCATAACTACGACCACAACCATACGGTAAATATAATTGTGATTCAGAATAATTTATAAACTCATGACGCCAATTCTGACGGATCACTTTTTTATGTGTTTCGTATGGATAACCCCATGAGCTGTACATACGTTTCAGGCCGCCAATACAAAGAAAACCAGACAAAGTGCTAACACTATATAGCTCGTTTTATCCTGAACCGCAAATAATACCGGATCATCTGATTTTAATTCATTATTTGCAATAAACCATATTCGGCTTATCCAGTATAATAATAATAGACTAATGCCCCACAACCAATATGGCTCAGTATATAGTTTTATTAATGCTTCATCATTAATATAAACTGCGAAAACAAGGATAGATAAATAACCACTTGTAATTCCAAAAGATCTAATATTTTCAATGTCAGTAACATTATAATCACGCCCTGGTATTTTAGTGCCACCTGATTTAAGTAAATTATTCAGTTCAATATGGCGTTTTACAAAAGCCAAACTCAAAAAGAAAAATATTGAAAATGAAATTAACCAATAAGATAACTCAACTTCAATTGCAAAAGTACCGGATATTATTCTAAGAGTATATAAGCATGCTAATGTGATTACATCGAGCAATGCCATCGATTTTAACTTAAAGGTATACAAATTTGTTATTAGTAAATAAACTAAAAGCGAGATTTGAAAATTTAACGGAAGCTTGATAACAATTATTGCAGCAAAAATAAGTAATAAAACAATGAATAATTTTGCTTGAAGTGTTGTTACATTTCCGGAAGCAATAGGACGATTTTTTTTTACCGGATGAATTTTATCAACTTCAATGTCGGATAAATCATTAATGATGTAGATTGAAGAAGCTACAAAGGTAAATGAAATGAATGCATAAAGAGTATCTAACCATAAACCAATATCTTGTGTTTTATGAGCTAAAATCAATGGAATGAATAATAACATATTCTTAACCCATTGTTTCGGTCGGCATGATAATAGTAAATTTTTAAGTATATTTATATTCAAAAATGAATCTCACAAAATTTAGGAAAATGTATTTTATTCTATTTTTAGTAACAGGGAAATTAATTATTTTGTTTTATTGGCACTATATTACTAACAGATTCATTTTCATATTTTTTTGAAATATAAGCCGGGGTTACCAATGCTATTAATTCTGGTTCGTTATACTCTTCACATAATTTTATGATATTCAATAAAAACTTTTTAAATGAATCACAATCTAATTTAGATGTGTTAGCTAATTGGATTTTTTGAAAACCAGTATCTTTTAGCACTTCATCTTTATAGAAAAGTTCTTCAAATAATTTTTCGCCAGGCCTTAAACCAGTATAAACTATTTCAATGTCGTGTTCTGGAATTTGACCTGATAAATGAATTAATTTTTCGGCTAAATTTCTAATCGATACCGGTTCCCCCATTTCCAATACAAAAATTTCACCACCCTTTCCTATCACTGCAGATTGCATAATCAGCTGGCAGGCTTCTTTAATGGTCATAAAATATCGAACAATGTCTTTATGCGTTACGGTGATCGGCCCACCATTTTTAATTTGTTCTTTAAAAAGAGGAATAACACTACCGGCCGAACCCAAAACATTACCGAATCGAATTGTAATGTATTTTGTTTTTGAAGTGTTACTCATTAACTGACAGCATTGTTCAGCAATGCGTTTTGTAACACCCATGAAATTTGTTGAATTGACCGCTTTATCGGTTGACACTAAAACAAAAGTTTCACATTTATATTTATCAGCAATTTTGGCGATATTATAAGAGCCAATAACATTATTATTAAATCCTTCACGAATATTCACCTGCAACATTGGAACATGTTTATAAGCTGCGGCATGAAAAACGATATCCGGTTTGTACGTTGAAAAACACATATCGAGTGATTCTATAATTGCAACATCACCTAAATAGGGTATTACATTAATGGAACTATTATTAGTATTTATTTCTCGTTCAATTTCGTATAAATTATATTCAGATTGATCAAAAATTATTAATTTTTTAGGTGATAATAAACAAAGTTGTCGACAAAGTTCAGAGCCAATCGACCCACCGCCGCCACTAACCAATATTGTTTTATTGCTTAGAGATTCTGAAATAAAATCCCAGTTCAACGAAACAGGATCACGCCCTAATAAATCTTCAATCGAGACTTCTCGTAGCGATTGAATACCAACTTTATCAACAGTAATGTCATTAAATTTAGGTAATATTCGTATTGGTACTGATGTAGTTTCACAGATATTAAAAATTGCCTGAATTTGTTTATTATTCGCTGAAGGGATAGCAATAAAAATTGCTTCAATAGAATATTTTTCAACAACTTTAACAATATCAGAAATTTCACCTACCACGCGAACGCCATGAATTTCACTATTTCGTTTACTTTTTGCATCATCAACAAAGGCGACAGGATAATACATATGATTACTATCTTGTCTAATTTCTCGAGCCAAAATTTCTCCTGCTCTACCAGCTCCAATTATTAGAACTCGCTTTCCGATGAGTTTATATAAATCACGATCTTTACTCCATCGATACAAAAATCGGGATCCACTCAATAATAATACTAAAAATATTCCATATAGAACTGGAGTAGAACGTGGAATCCCGAATAAGTTTGTAACAGCGAATAACAAAAGTAGAGATAAAGTTACACCAACAGCTACAGCTTTAAAAATTCGAACAAGATCAGGAATGGATGCATAACGCCATACACCTCGATATAAACCAAAATACCAGTATGAAAATAATTGAGCCGGAATAATCAAAAATAGTGCATCAATAGCCGGAGCTACTATTGACGGTGGAATCATGTCCAGGTTTAGATTAAACCTGGCCCAGTAAGCTAAAAACCACGCAACGGGTATGACAAGAAGATCATGAAGTGCAGCAGACCACTGGTTTCGAATATATTTTTGAAATATATTTTTTGAATTTCGCAATGAATTTGCCTTAATTTAACAATAGTGTAAATACAAGTTACATGATTATAAATCACACACTAAATATTCTCGACTTAAATCTAAGTGTATTACTGTAAGCCACATTTTATCATTATAGCAGCGATACTAAATAGCAGCAACTAAAGTTAAATATTTTATTAATAAAATTATGAGCTTATAGCGTATTTATTAGACTCAACATTAAGTGTAGCAAGTTGTACTGAGGTCTCTTTTCCGAGAAGATCGAGTAATATGGTAATCCGGCCTTTTGTTGAGTAACTATCAAAAATACCGGAATAGCCCTTCATTGGGCCAGAAACAATTTCAATCATCTGTCCTTTTTTTAATTTTTTTTCAGTATATTCGTGAAGACCCTCATTATTTTCATTCAATTTTAATAGATGAATTAATGAATCAGGTACTTTAGCAGGTGAAATACCAAAATTAACAATATTTGAAACGCCAATGGTAGACCTAATTGGAGACCAATTGTCTGTTATGCTGGATAATTCAATAAATATATAGCGTGGAAAAAGTGGCTCTATTACGTTTTGAGCTTGGGCATTTTTAATACGTGTTTTTTTAAATAAAGGTAAATAAGTGTGGTAATCTTGGCGAATTAAATTTTCAGAAGCACGAGCTTCACATCGTGCCTTGGTGTAAATTAAATACCAGGATTTATTTTCATTAATACCCATAAAATATTACCTTGTTAAATTTTAGACTTTAGCAACTCGACCATATCGATCATCAAAACGAATAATATCATCTTCACCAAGATAGCTACCCGATTGTACCTCGATCATTTCCAGAGGTATTGATCCTTGATTTTCCAGTCGATGTTTCACTCCTAAAGGAATAAAAGTAGATTGGTTTTCAGTCACTAAAAATTCTTCATCACCTCGCGTCACTTTGGCTGTTCCTTTTACTACAATCCAGTGTTCTGCCCGATGATGGTGTAATTGCAATGATAAAGTGGCACCTTTATTTACTGTAATTCTTTTTACCTGGAATCGTTGGCCAGTATCAATACTTTCATAACAACCCCAGGGTCGATATACTTTTTGATGGTTTACTTGTTCATTTCGATTTTGTTGTTTTAACCAGGTAACTATATTTTTAACATCTTGAGCATAATCTTTATGTGCAACGAGTACCGCATCTGATGTCTCAACAATAATGGTATTTTCAAGTCCTATCGCCGCGACTAGTTTTTTATTACTATTAATATATGAATTTTTTGTATTTTCTATAAAAACATCACCTGTTGTTACATTGCCATTTTTATCTTTTTTTCCAATTTCCCATAACGAGGTCCACGAACCTAAATCAGACCATCCAGCATCTAATGTAACAACGATTGCTGTTGAAATTTCCTGGTTATTTTTAGTGTTATCATTCTCGGAAATTTTTTCCATTACCGCATAATCAATTGAATCCGATTCGCATTTAAGAAATAATTCTTTATCGACACGGCAAAAATCATTATCAGTTTGAGCTGCTTTATACGCTTTTTCGCATAAACTCAGAATATTTGGACTAAAAAGCTTTATATGATGAAACCAGACACTTGCCTTCATCATAAACATACCGCTATTCCATACATATCTACCTGATTGAAGATATTCTTGTGCCGTTTTTAAATCGGGTTTTTCAACGAACTCACTTAATTCAAAACATAAATTTTGTAACTCAGTTCCTACCTTAATATATCCAAAACCAGTTTCAGCATTATCGGGCTTTATTCCAAAAGTAACTAACTTGTCTTGTAGTGCAAATTGATAGGCATGTTGCACAGCATCGTGATAAGCCGGAATATTGATGATTGCATGATCTGCAGGTAACACTAACATTACACCATCTTTTTGTTCATCAATTATTGATAATGCGGCTAATGTTAGTGCTGGTGCAGTATTCCGACCTTCTGGCTCTAAAATTATCTTGCTGGTATTCGAGTTTAATTCTCGTACTTGTTCTGCAACTAAAAATCGATGTTCTTCATTGCAAACAATGATTTGCTGTTGCGATATTGCATTTAAGCCATCGTGCCTTTTAAAAGTATCCTGCAACAAAGTATTATCATTAATTAGAGATAATAATTGTTTTGGGTAATGTTCTCTGGACAATGGCCACAACCGTGTTCCTGAACCTCCAGATAATACTACCGGGATAATTTCTTCTGTATTACTTTGTTTATTATTCAAGAACTAAACCTGCTATACCATGTAATTGCTGGCAACTAAACTCGTATTTCTAATTTAATATTTTTGTTATTATTATTTTGATACAATAATATCTTCTTTATTTCGTTCTAATGTTTTTGGTCCAATACCTTTAACTTTGGTGATATCGTCAACCGAACGAAAAGGGCCATTTAGTACTCGAAATTCAACAATACGCGTTGCCTTTTTTAGCCCTATTCCTTTAAGATTTTTTGAGATTGTCAGAGCATCTGCAGAATTTATATCAACTGTCTCTGCGTTTACATTTTGTAAACAAAATGCAAATATAATTAAAAACTTTATAATTAATTTATTCATTTTTTCATCCCTATGTTATATTCATTATATTCAATTAAAGTCATTCAACATCCATATAAATCTAAATTACATAAAGCTGATAATATCGTCTTAAACACTCAAAATCACTATAAAAATTTTCTAATTGGGTATATATAACCATACTTTAATTATGTTAATATAGGCTAAAACTTGTGCAATTTAATTTTAGCGTAAACTTAACAATATATTATCTAAGGCTTTTTCGGGGTCGGTAGCTTGGGTGACAGGTCGTCCAATAACGAGATAATGACTACCCGATTGCATTGCCTGGAATGGTGTTACAACTCGTTTTTGATCACCAGATTGAGAGCCCTCAGGACGAATTCCAGGGGTTACCAGAACAAAATCAGTGGATATTTCATCGGCTAAAACGGCGGCTTCTTTTGCAGAACAAACTACGCCATCCAGATTTTCTGCCGCAGCCAGTTTTGCGAGACGAATTACATTCTGTTCTGCTGTTCCACTTATACCTAACTCTTGTAACTCTTTATCTGACAAACTCGTTAATACTGTAACCGCAATTAATAACGGTTTATGGTCCGATTTGTTTATTGCCTCACGTGCTGCGCGCATCATGGCAGTTCCACCCAATGCATGTACATTTAACATCCATACTCCAAGATCGGCTGCTGCGCGACAGGCATTTGCGACAGTATTGGGAATATCATGAAATTTCAAATCAAGAAATACATCAAAGTTTTTTGATACCAGTTTTTCGACAATTGTCGGACCACATAAAGTAAATAATTCTTTACCTATTTTAACTCTACACAATTCGGGGTTGATTTTATTAATAAGAGCCAGTGCATCTTTTTCATTTGGATAATCCAATGCCACTATCACAGGGGATTTAGTATTCAATTATTTTCTCCAGTATATATTTTATATTTTCGTTATTCATTATCAATAAACTCTAGTGATTTTATTGTATCCCAGCCTTTGCATCCTGGACATTGTCAGTGATGAATGTTTGCCAGAAAACCACATGAGTGACATTGATAATTTAATTTGGTTTTTAATAACTGTGTCGTCACGTCTTTTATAATACTTAAATTTTCCTGCGTTGGTCCAGAATTATCTATTTATTAAAAAATATGGTTTCAAACACGCTTTAATTTCGCGTGCAGGATTTTTTCATTTATCACTCAATTTTTGGTTAATTTTTTTAACGTGAGACAAATCACGTTGTAAACGTACAATAATAATTGAACAAGCAAGTAAGCCTAAAATAACACCAGCTATAATGGCTACTATAATGATTAACGATAGCGGTAAATTTATACTATTGACAATATAGTTAAATGGGACATCTTCTGAATTATATATGGTAAAGATTAAGCCTAAAGCTAATACAATAATAAAAAAGATGAAGTAAAAAATATTTTTCATGGGTGTAATTTATCATAATCTGGAGAGGTGATCTTTAATTAATATTGCCGCAAAGGCGTACAGAACGCAAAGGATAATTTAATCGATATCTTCCTGCTGTCCTTCCCCTCACCCCGGCCCTCTCCCCAGGGAGAGGGAGTAAATATTTTCTTTTACCCATAAAAAAACGGTATGATTATCGCTAAAAATACCGTCATTTAGAACTCTTCTGAATCGTTATTATTCAGATATACTGACTTTATCCATACTT
>JBGMQW010000144.1:0-9193 GCA_048060815.1 Thiohalomonadales bacterium
AAAAAATTAAACTTGTCACTAAAAATCATTATGATGTCTGGTGGAGGAATAACAAAAAACAAATTATATCTCGATAATTCTACTGCAATGGGGTGTGATGCGGTTATTGAAAAACCATTTACCGTGAAGGAATTAGAAAAATTGATAAAATCAGTTTTATAAATATTTTGTTAATTAATCCAGAAATTATTACAGTGCATGGGCTGCAAGACCAGTTTAAATAATAAGCTATGTTAGGAAAAAATTTCATTATTTTTCTATACTAGAATATTAAATCAAGATTAAGGATAACGATTGCTGCATTTGTTACCACATAAAAAGTGCCATATTTCTAATCAGATTTTTTGCAAATGGATTTATAAATCATTTTTGCTGCAATTCGTTATTGCCTTGTTATTATTGACTTTTCAACCATTAATTAGCGCCGATCAGATTGAATACAAGGTAAAAGCTGCTTATCTTTATCAATTTACAAAATTCACGGAATGGCCGGGTAAAGAATTTTTAAATATCAATACACCCATTCGAATTTGTGTATTGGGCATAAACCCATTTGGACAATTACTCGATAATCTTAACAGTAAAACGTCTCAAGATCGTCATCTCGAAATTGAATATTTATCATCAACTAACAATCTTTCACAATGCCATGTCATTTTTATAAGCCAATCAGAAGAGCATAATCTCAAACAAATTCTAACACTCACTAAAAATTCTCCGGTTCTTACCGTGAGTGATATGAATGATTTTGCTGAACGAGGGGGCATTATCGGTTTGGTAATTGCTCAGGGTAATATCAGACTTGAGATTAATTATGACGCATCGAGTACTGCAGGTGTAAAGCTTAGTTCCAAGCTCCTGGAAATAGCAACGCTCATTAAAGATAGTCGGAAAGAAAATTAATCATGACTATTTTTAATAATCTTCCAATTAAATTTAAATTAATATCAATAATTATGTTTATTGTTATTGTCAGCTTACTCTTTGTTGGTACGGCTGTAATTTTGAGTAACCGCTATCAGGAAAAAAATTCGATATCAGAACGAATGACTACTGTAAGTCAAATAATAGCAGACCGAAGTACCGCAGCCTTAAGTTTTGATGATAAAAAAGCTGCAATAGAAATATTATCTGCGCTGGATGAAGAATCAACTGTTGTTATGGCATGCACTTATAATAGTAAAGAGGCTTTATTTGCTTCATTTATCAAAAATAAAAGTCAATATAAATGTCCGATAGTAACTCCGAGATTAATTTATGAAAAAGGACATTGGTTTTTAGACGAATATTTTGAATTATATCAACCTGTGGTACTCGATGAAGAAATTATTGGTTCGGTATATTTGAAAACATCTTTAAATGAATTAAATGCACGCCAATTACATTTTATTTTCCTGTTAATATCCATCATCGTTATTGCGGGTTTAGTCGCATACATATTAGCTGTTAAACAACAATCGGTAATATCAAAACCAATTCTTGAACTGGCTGATATTGCTAAACATATTACCAATGAAGCTGATTACTCAATGAGTATACCAATTACATCGAATGACGAAATTGGTGAATTAAAAAATGCATTTAACAATATGCTAGAGCAAATTCGTAAACGTGAAGCAGCACGTGATGTCGCAGAGAATGAGTTAATAGCAAAAGAAAAAAACCTTAACATTACTCTCAATAG
Source organism: Thiohalomonadales bacterium (assembly GCA_048060815.1). Lineage (GTDB taxonomy): Bacteria > Pseudomonadota > Gammaproteobacteria > UBA6429 > Thiohalophilaceae > CAYQUC01. The sequence goes on from JBGMQW010000144.1 coordinate 1,685, forward strand.
TATTGCAGATGCTGTTATCACAACAGATGCGAATGGTGAAATTACACGGATGAACCCGGTTGCCGAACACCTGACTGGTTGGTCATACAGTGAAGCAAGAGGAAAAAAATTAAAATCTGTTTTTAAATTGATTGATAATGTTTCACAAAAACAGATCGAAAACCCCTTCAAGGAAGTTCTGCTAACGAATGATGTTGTTTATTTAGGAGCAAATACCATTTTAATCGCTAAAGATGGCACACAATATCGAATCGCGGATAGTGCCAGCGGAGCACCAATCAAGGGTGAGAGAGATATAATCAGAGGCGTTATTTTAGTATTTAGTGATTTGACGAAACAATATCAAACGGAAGAAGCATTGCGCCGTTCACAAAAAATGGATGCAATCGGACAGCTTTCTGGTGGCATTGCTCACGATTTTAACAATCGGCTTGGTGTCATTATCGGTTATCTTGATGTTCTTAAAAATTATCTTGGTGACGACGAAAAAGCAACTAAATGGCTGAATACGGCACTAAAAGCATCATTACGATGTGCAGATCTAACACGTCAATTATTAGCTTTTTCCCGCAATGAGGCCACGATAAATAAACAACATGTACAAGTTGGTGAATTACTTAAAGAGTTAGAGGATATGGTTGCACGTTCAGTAACACCGGAAGTTGAAATTAAATATTTTCTGGCAGACGATTTATGGATGATCGAAACTGATACCGGTGAGTTTCATGATGTCATTTTAAATCTCGTTATCAATGCGCATGATGCCATGCCCAATGGTGGAAAAATATTAATCGAAGCAAGTAACTGTTACCTGGATGCTGACTATGCCAAATATAATCCCGATGTGAAAATTGGAGATTATGTACAAATATTGTTGAGTGATACCGGTACGGGTATGGACGACTACACATTAGAACGTATTTTTGAACCATTTTATACCACCAAACCCAAAGGTAAAGGTACCGGTCTTGGTATGTCGATGGTTTATGGATTTATTAAGCGTTATAACGGCCATATTAAAATATATTCCGAGCTCGAAATTGGAACAACAATACGAATGTATTTACCTCGTAGTGAAAATTCAAATGTTCAAAATGAAAGTCAAACTAACATAAACATATTACCAACAGGAACTGAAAATATACTGATAGTTGATGATGAAGAAGACTTACTAAAATTAGCGAGTCAATATCTTGGTGAGTTAAATTATACCGTCTATTCTTGTGAAAATGGAATTAAGGCACTGGAAATACTCAATAAAAATGACTCGATTAATTTATTATTTAGTGATGTTGTAATGCCCGGAGGTATAAATGGATATCAACTCGCACAACAAGCAACTGAAATTAAACCTGATTTGAAAATATTGTTGACCTCCGGTTTTACAACAGAAACCATTATCCAAAAACATTTATCACACTTTGCTACAAATATATTAAGTAAGCCCTATCGAAAATCCGAGCTTGCAAACCGAATACGGCTGGTGTTAGACAGTAAACCGCTTACGGCTACTAATGATATAAATAATCAAAAGCACAGAAATATTTAAGAGGTATATCGTGTGAGTCCACCAAAACTAATTGTAATCGATGATGAAGTTGACTTAGCGAACTTTGTTAGTAATGTGGCTGAACAAAACGGGTACGTCGTTGAGATATTTAATAGTGGTAAGCTGTTTATAAATGAATACCATAATCAGGCAAACGTTATTATTCTCGATATAATGATGCCAGAAATTGATGGAATTGAACTTATCCGATTTTTAGCTGGAGAAAATTGCGTTGCTCAAATAGTTTTAATCAGTGGTTTTGATTCTGGAGTATTATATTCTGCAAAAAAATTAGCAAATGAGCAAGGGTTAAACATAGCGGGAACTTTGAGTAAGCCATTTCGATTTGATGAAATTCATAAATTATTAAAAGGGTTACCCATTATTCAAACTTCGATTCCAATTCATAAATCGACGCAACAAATATCGGTCGAAGAACTTCAAAATGCAATTAATTCAAATGAGTTAGTAACTTATTATCAACCACAAGTCACTATAAATGATTATACCAAACTCTCAGTTGAAGCACTGGTTCGTTGGCAGCATCCAGAAAAAGGTTTATTAGGTCCAGATTTATTTATTCCAATGGCTGAACAATATGATTTAATTGATGGGTTAACCTGGGTAGTGCTGAAACAAGTAATGGCGCAATGTCAGGCCTGGGCGAAACTTGGTCTTACAGTTCAAGTTGCAATCAATATGTCGGCACAAACATTACAGGATTTAAACTTACCGATAAAACTTGGTGATTTAGTAAAACGATATAACCTCCAGGCATCACAATTTATTCTCGAAGTAACAGAATCCGCCTTGATGACGGAATTAATAAAATCACTAGAGATACTCACACGCCTGCGTATGAAAGGTTTTAGTTTGTCCATTGACGACTTTGGCACGGGATATTCTTCACTAATACAACTTAACCGAATACCTTTTTCAGAATTAAAAATTGACAAGTCCTTTGTCATAAATATGAAAAATGAACCCGAAGCACTGGCGATTGTTGAGACAGTGATTCTGCTTGGGAACAAATTAGGTATGGATATAGTCGCTGAAGGAGTTGAAAATAAAGACAACCTGGAGTCTCTCTCTAATCTTGGTTGCACCATTGCACAAGGATATTATATATCAAAACCTATATCAGGTGATAAAATTACAAACTGGTTATTAAATAAAGTCGGTTCTCAAAATATTAAAAAAATATAATGTGATAACGATGAATACTAATAATAATTTAAAATATTGGTTACTATTTACGTTATTATTACCAAACGTAACTCTGGTATCTGCAAAAGAAAATCTGAATCTGTTTTCATTATCATTAGAAGAATTATCTCAACTCAAAGTGACTATTGCCAGTCGCAGTGAGGAGACTATTATTAATGCACCTTCCTCTGTATCGGTTTTCACTCGTGGAGAAATAGAGCGGCTTGGTGTACAAACGCTTTCCGAATTAATGAATTATGTACCAGGTTTTCAAAGCTATATGTCACCGCATGACTCCAATCGAAGTTTGTATATGGTCCGTGGTTTGGCCGATATCTATGGTCGTAATTTATTATTGATGATCGACGGTCATCGTATTAACGACGAGTATACCGGTGGATTTACTTATGCTGATCACTTATTAGGTCTATCAAATGTAAAACAAGTTGAATTTATTCGCGGTCCGGGTTCAACATTATATGGCTCCAATGCATTCTCGGGAGTCATAAATATTATTACTGATAAGCAGCTTAAATATGCCAGCGTCACGGTAGGCAGTAATGATAGCCGGGGAGTGGCAGGGGCAACACATGGTAAATTTGGTAAACTACAAAGCAGTTTTTCGTTCAATTATTATCGTGATAATGGACAGTCTTATAGTAGTTTAACGGACAAAACAGGTTTTAATAAATCCACACTGGATCCAGTTGAAGTATTTGATGGAAGTATAAACCTGGCTTACCAACGTACTCGGTTGATACTGGAATATATGAATACAAAACTCAATGATTATTATGTCGCCAGACGGATTAATAATGGTATTAATAAAAATGACACACAACGAATCGGAGCATATTTGGAATACGATTTTAAAATGCCAGACCATTGGGAAGGTAGCGGACGTATCGGAACAATGCGTCATGATCGTAATCAAGAATTTTTACTAGCCCCATCATCTACGAGCAAATTTTTTAGTAATTGGCAGCAGGATACTTCAGAAGTACAGGTCGATTTCAATTATTTATTACAAGGAACACACCAACTCAGTTTCGGTTCTTATGTTGGTATTATGGACATTCCAGTTGCTTCAAACAAAAATCAGAATCGATTTGTACTGGATAAGTCCAGGACTACCGTAGGTTTATATCTACAAGATCAATTCGACATTATTACCGATGTTATCATGACCGCCGGTTTACGTTATGATGACTATAGTGATTTTGGGGACAGTTTAAATCCACGACTGACTGTACGTTATCAGTGGCGTGATTTTGAATCATTCAAATTCATGTATGGTCGCGCCTATCGTGCGCCGTCATTGGGTGATATATACGACAAGGAAAATTTCTTTTCATCCAAAGCACCAGAGTTGGATCCGGTTACTGTTGATAGCTATGAAATTGCATATTTGTATTCAAAAAATAATAATAACTTGACAGTTACCGCATTTTATAATGATTATAAAAATTTTATTTCAACTCGTTTAAATCCAGATAGCACGCTGACATATGACAATATGTATGACAATGACATCACAGGATTGGAATTTGAGCTGAGTTGGAATCTCACTTTTAACTGGAGTACCCATGTCGGAATAACACAAATTATATCCAATACTACTCATGCACCTGCTGGAACACGTTTCACACCACAAGATCAACTAACGCCGACTACTTATGGTAATGTGCAATTGAACTATCACCGTCAAAAGTGGAACTGGAACATTAGTACCGTGGCTCATAATGGTATTTCAGTTTTACAAGATCAAGGTAGTTTGTTCCTCGTTAATACAAAACTACTGTATCAACTTAGCTCACATTGGGAACTTTCTGCAAACATACAAAATTTATTTGATGAAACCTACAGTACTCCACAGAGTTTCACCTTAGGCACAGATCAATCTGGAACTAAAATACAAGAGTTACCCTCCCGCAGACGCGAATTTTTTATAACAGCACAATACAACTTTGGTAAATAAATAATCAAGAAGTCTGACTGCATTAAATGATGGTGTTTTATTCACTCGCGAACTTAGTTAACTTTCGAATTGTCGAAAGTACAATCTGAATTCTAAATAACTGCTCAAAATCCCTAACCACCTTGCGTACCTCTTCAGGGACTGATACCTTGTATATATTGAGAAGTGCACCAAAAATATGGTGCACTGCTGCTTGAAATGAAAGTAGAATTACAAGTGTTTGTTGTGTAATCAGAGTTTAGAACAATGAATAAACTAATTAAAATCACAATTAAGATTATATCTTTCATCATTTTACTCCTATTAAATTTAAAATTTCTACTTATTCATTATGTACCTAATTCAATTCAAGTTGTTACACACCTGGAGGAGTAGGCAAAGATCCTGGGGTAACACAACCGCCTGGAATTGGACAATCAGGGATAAGTTGTAAAGGTGGTATTGGAAGAGGACTGGGATTAGTGCAAGCACCAGGTATTGTACAATCTGGTACTGGGCATGGAGTAACATTACAATTTCCATTTACACTACAAATTGGATCAGGTACTGGTCCACAACCACCTGGCATTGGGCAATCTATAGGAGGTGGACATAAATTTGAAGCAGGAATGTTAGGAAATGTAATTATAAATGTACACACACCATTAACTTGCTCACTTATTAAAGTAGAACCAGGTCCAAACATATTAATGTTATCCTTAAATATAAAAAACTGTGGATCTGAATTTGTTACCGTACATATCCAGGTATTAACAGGTGTAGATGCCCATATTGTTATTGATTCAAAACCTAAATCTTGTATAACTGAAACATTATAATCGTATAGTGGTGGTACAACCGGAAGATTACTATTGATCACGGGATCATCAAATTCAATTAATACACTCGGTCCATTAATTTCGACAAAACCTTTCGCATATATTGAAGTTGACATTATTAAAAAACTTATTAAAATTAAAATTATTTTTTTCATTTTTATCTCCTTATTAATTAAACAAATATATTTTGTATTCATAATCCCGTTTTTAAATTAATGAGTTCAACTGCGGAATCCAGGTTTAACCTAATTAACTACTAGATGTTTTTAACTTAACTAATATGAGACGTTGAAAAATGAACTATTTGAATTTATTTAAGACAAAGAAGATAAAAATAAATTTAAATGTTAATTGGAAGTAAGCAATTTATTAGAATAATGTAATTTATTTATTCATTTTACATTTTTTGTGTGAAGTTTCAGGTGTGCCTGACCAAATTTAATATTAGCTTTTTCATGAATCTGAGTTCTGATTTTCTCTAGTGAAGATGATAGTAAAATTAAGCCATTTTTAATTTTCGTGCCTTCTAATTTATAATTTGATTCATCAGATGCAAATATCCAAATATATTCATCACCATAGGGAGCCTGGATTTTAAATCGAAAATTGCTATTCTCATTTAGTAATGAGATAAATAAGCCTGCCTTGTAAAAATTACCTTGTTTTTGATTGGGGATTAATTGAATAAGTTGACCCTTTGCATCCTGATAAATTACTGTCAAATAAGAGTCTGTATCCAGATTGACTAAAAATTTTACAATATCACCGTTTAAAAACGTTTGTTTATCACCAAGGTGGGTGGTGATTTCAATTTTAATTTTTTGATATTGTTTTAACGTACTCGTAGCTAACGATAAATCTGTAATAAATAATATAAATATAAAACTTGCGATTGATATATTAATTGTAAAATGTTTTTGCATTATTATTTAAGTTTTAATTATTGAATTAAGTAATTGTATACAATTGATAACCCACCGATTCTATGTTTTTGAGATGCGCCATTGTTATAACTGTATTCCTGGATATGACTTTTTAGTCCAATATTTACACGATGATTTTCTGCTATTCGATAAGCACCACCAAACTCCAATGAAACACTGTAGCTACTATCAATAGTGTTTTGAGGATTGTTAGCGTAGCTAGTAGCACTTGGTATTAAGCCAAATGAACCAAAAAGTGACCATCTTGAATCTAACGGCCACGTACCTGCTGCACCTAAACCGATTCCTTCAAATTGTTGCGTATAGGAATTTATTGTAGAGTCATTCGAAATAACTTTTTGATCAATAAACAGAGAAATATTATCCCAAAAATAATAACCAAAAATTAAATCCAATTCAAACCTAAAAACTTCAAAATTTGAGACATTTTGATTATTAAATGGAAAATTGGGGTCAGAAAAAAATTCATTACCTTTAGCTGGACCTTCATTTTTAAAAACATATGTTCCTTGTAGAAAACTTAATCCACCATAATATTTACCTTTTTGTAACCCAATATTAAAACCTACCTGGGTGCTATAAGAAGATTTATATGTAAATCCTGAACTATTTTTTCCTACCCAGTCTGAAAGTAATAATCTTGGACCAATATTAACTATTACTTGTGCAATGGCAGTTATGCTATAAAAAGTAAGAATAATAGAGATACTAATTTGTACCAGATTAGTCATTGAAATTTTCGATGATTTATTCATATCTATTTACACTTTTACATAGAGGGTAAGGCTCTGAATCTGGTTTGTGGTGTTTTTTCTTCTGAAACCACATTAACATCTACTTTAACTTTATCCTTTGGAATGCCTGAAACCTTTAAATTCACTTTAATAAAAATAAATTCTCCCAACTCATCGCCTGCACCCTGAAGAATGCCACTTTCGGGTACTTGGTCCACATTATTGGCTACAGCTCTGATTACGGTACTCGATAATTCACTGACGGCTAAAAGTGGTTGAT